>CAJMSO010000153.1 GCA_905216075.1 uncultured bacterium
CCGTGGCTAGCAAGAACAATACTTACCATCACATAACCTCCTTTTTGTCTACGTATTTCCTACATGACATGAAAGGAGTATACCTGTTTGGATTGTGGAATTATAGCTAAATTCGCAAATGGTTGGATTATTTGTTTAAACGTCTAAATTTGTTACAAATTGATTACGTTGCCGGTTTACAGCTTATTGCCTGTTAAAACATGATTTGCTGATTGCTTTCAAAGACATATAAAGGTGCACTGTTCGTTAAGACCTCTTTTAGGTGGATCCCAATGCGTCTGCGTGCCACCATTTTGTTTAAACAGACATGACTTGACTAACCGAAGCAAATATGTTTAGAACTCTAGCCCATGTAGTCATTGGATGTTAGGCGATGTGGAGAGGGTTGGCGGCGTCGACGGCATCGGGGGCGTCGGAGAGGCCGTCAGGAGCAGCGTCTGCCGGGTCCTCGTCGGGGGTCTCGATCTGTTTGATCATTACCTCTTGGCCCTGCAGCAAATAGGTCTCGCCGCTACCGCACTGGGGACAGGTCTTGCCGTGCTCGACCGTCGCGTAGTCGCGGCCGCACGCCTCGCAATGCGTCACGGCGTTGAGGGGCTCCACGATAAGCTCCGCACCCTCGGTGATGGGCTTTTTATCTGCCGCCCAGCGCCAAGCGTCGAGCAGCAAGTCGGGAACGACGCCCGAGACCTCGCCCAGCAGCAGCGTGACGCTCGAAACGCGACTCACGCCATTGGCACGCGCCACGTTCTCGACATCGCGAATGATGTGATACACGATTCCCAGTTCATGCAAGGCGAATACCTTTCAACAATGGTTGATGCGATGTCAGCCAAACGTCAGCGAGCGGCGATCCAGATGCCCCAGGTTGCCCCGAAACAAGGCGTCCGCTGGGCTTTTGCCCGCGGCGCCGAAGTTGAGGGGCAAGATGGGGTGCCTGGGCGCCGCGCAGCGTCGGCAGTGCCGCCGTTCGTTAGAACGGCGGAACCTAATGACCGAACTTAATCTTGATGGCGCGCTTCAAAGCGTACTTGCCGAGGCTTGGGAGCTTTTGCTCGTATTTGACCATCGTGGAGCACTCGGGGCGGTCGCGATCCAGATGGATGGCGTCGAACGCGCACTTGGTGGTGCACAGGCCGCAGCCGATGCACTTATTGGGGTCGACGATCGAGGCGCCGCAGCCCAGGCAGCGGGCGGTCTCGGTGCGCACCTGCTCTTCGGTAAAGGTCTCGACGTACTCGCTAAACGGAGCGGCCTTCTCGCGCTCGCGGTCGACATGCGCCACCTCGCGGCTGGCGTTGTCGTAGCTCTCGATCACGACATCGTCGCGGTCGAGCGCGGTGTAACGGCGCTGATTGCGGCCGATGGTGAGCGTGGAGCCCGGCTGCACAAAGCGATGGATGGACACGGCGGCCTCGTGGCCGGCGGCGATGGCGTCTATGGCAAAGCTCGGACCGGTGTAGACGTCACCACCCACAAAGATGTCGGGCTCAGCGGTCTGATAGGTCTGGGGGTCGGCAAGAGCACCCTGGCCACGGCCAAGCTCCACCTTGGAGCCAGCCAGCAGGTCGCCCCACACAATAGACTGGCCAATCGACATGACGACACGGTCGGCATCGACGCGGCGCAGATCGTTCTCGTCGTACTCGGGCGCAAAACGGCCCTCGTCGTCAAAGACACGCGTGCAGCGCTTGAAGGTGATACCGCACACATGACCGGCCTCGTCCAGGTGAACCTCCTTGGGGCCCCAGCCGCAGCTGATGTGGGCGCCGTCCTCAACGGCCTCGCGACGCTCCTCCTCGCTGGCAGGCATCTGGGCCTCGCTCTCCAGGCAGAACATCTCAACGTGCTCGGAGCCTAGACGGCAGGCGTTGCGCGCGACATCGATAGCCACGTTGCCGCCGCCCACCACAATGGTGCGGCCGGGCAGCGCATCGATCTTGCCACTGTTGACCTCGCGCAAAAAGTCGACGGCCACGGTCACGTCCTCGGCATCCTCGCCCGGAATACCGGCAAGGCGGCCGCCCTGGCAGCCGATGGCAACATAAAAGGCCTTAAAACCCTGCTCGCGCAGCTCGTCGAGCGTCACATCGCGACCGACTTCCACGCCATAGCGGAACTCGGCGCCCATCAGACGAATGACCTCGACCTCGGCCTCGATAACATCCTTCTGCAGCTTAAAGCTGGGAATACCGTAAGTGAGCATGCCGCCCGGGCGCTCGTTTTTCTCGAATACGACGGGTTTGTAGCCCTTCTCGGCAAGATAGAAGGCACAGGACAGACCGGCCGGGCCGGCACCGATGATGGCGATCTTCTGATCGAAGCCGCCAGCGCGCGTCGGCGTCACCACGGGCGGGACATAGCGGGTCGCGGCATCAAGATCGCGCTGGGCGATAAACTTCTTGACCTCATCGATAGCCACAGCGGCATCCACGCGACCACGGGTGCAGGCGTCCTCGCAGCGGCGGTTGCACACACGGCCGCAGATAGCGGGCAGCGGGTTCTCACGCTTGATGAGCGCCAGTGCCTCGTCATAGCGGCCCTGCGCCGCGAGCTTTAAGTAGCCCTGAACGGCAACGTGCGCGGGGCAAGCCGTCTTGCAGGGCGCGGTGCCGGACTCGTGCGTCTCGATACGGTTATCGTTGCGGTAGTTGGGCGACCACTTGGTGTGATCCCACTTGGTGGCATCAGGCAGCTCCTGGCGCGGATACTCGGGCACGTGGCCGCCGGCCTTTTTGCTGCAGAGCTTCTGGCCGAGCTTGGCGGCACCGGCAGGGCACACCTCAACGCAGCGGCCGCAGGCCACGCACTTGTCCTTCTCGACCTTGGCGACATAGGCCGAGCGCGACAGGTTGGGCGTGTTGAACAGCTGCGAGGTGCGCAGGGCATAGCACACGTTGACGTTGCAGTTGCAGATGGCGAAGATCTTGTTCTCGCCGTCGATATTTGTGATCTGGTGCACAAAGCCGTTGTCCTCGGCCTGGCGCAGGATGTCGTAAACCTCGTCGCGGGTCACGTAATGGCCGCGGTCGGTCTCGACCACGTAGTCGGCCATATCGCCCACGGCAATGCACCAGTCGGCGGGGTCGTCGGCGCAGCCCTCGCCCATCACGCGACGGCTCGCGCGGCAGCTGCAGGTGCTGGCGGCATACTTACCCTCGTATTTGTCGAGCCAGTGCTCGATATGCTCAATCGGCACCGAGGTGCTCGAAGCATCGATAGCCTTCTCGACCGGAATGACATGCATGCCGATGCCGGCGCCTCCGGGCGGCACCATCGGCGTGGCCTTGGACAGCGGTCCCTTGGACGCCTGCTCAAAGAACTTGGCATAGACCGGATGCTCCTCGAGCTGGCTCACGCGCATGTTGAGGAACTCGGCAGAACCCGGCACCAGCATGGGCAGCACCCACTGCTTGGCGCGCTCGGGGTTTTCCCAGTTGTACTCGAGCAGACCCGTGTAGCTCATGTCGTCGAGCATCTTCTCGATCTGGGCCTCGGGCATGCCGGTGAGCTTGACCATCTCGGGCAACGTATAGGGACGGCGCATCTTCATCTTGCAGAGCACTTCGGCCTGCTCGTCGGTCGCGGCCTCGGCAAACGACCAGTACTCGTAGCCCAGCAGCTCGTCGCGATGCAGCAGACGGTTGGTGCAGTGCTCGCACAGCTTGACGATGGCCTCGCGCGGATGCTCCGGCAGCGGCGGCACGAACTCCGAACCGATGTCGGGCTCGGTGTAGCTAATCCCCGGTCCGTTGAGAATCATGGTCGTCCCTTCTCTTGCCGCAGCCTGACAGGCACGCAGCGCCCCTCTTTTTACGGGCTCGACATGCCCCCCACGCCGTTCACCCGTTATTGTTGACATTGTGTCAAAAACAGTATTGACGAACCGTCAACAATATTCAAGACTGTTAGGCGAACGGTCAGGCTCAAACGGATGAAAGGCGGCAAGCGCATGAGCAGTAACGCAGCGAACACCTCTGTGGCCGATGCCGTCCCCGCGCCCGACAGCACGGCAAAGCGCTTGACGGGCGACGAACGCCGTCGCGAGATCCTCGATGCCGTGCGCACCGTGAGTTCCGAGCTGGGCGTGTCTCACCTATCGGTATCGGCCGTGACCAAGCGAGCCGGCTGCACGCGTTCACTGTTCTACCACTACTTTGCCGATATGGACGCCGCCGTCACCGCCGTTATGGACGAGGCGATCGACGGCTTTATCTCCGAACTCGAGCAGTGGAACGCCGGCCGCACCGTCGGCGATATCGAAGGCGCACTCGACACCGTCGCCCCGCTCTTTAAGCGCCTGGTCGCCAGCGGCCACGAACTGCCGCACACTCTGACCTCCAACAGTGGCGCGCTCTACGGCGGCTTTCTGCACAACGTGGTCCAGCGCGTGGCGCAGTATATCTGCGACACCACCGTGGTGGACTTTGTCGCCCATCATGAGCTACGCATCGACCATGTCTACGAGACGTTCTACACCCTCATCATGGGACTGTTGATGTATATCCGCACGCACCCCGATGTGCCCGACGAGACGGTCAAGGAAATCATCGCCTCGACGCTCCACATCGAGGGCTATACCGCCAAGTATCCGGAGCGCAAGCCCCAGAACTGACGACATTTGGCCAAACTGCCCGCGATCAGAAGAGGGGCCGCGGGCGTGTGAAAGGAGAGCAGCATGCTGTTCGATGTTTGGGGTAGCGATACCCTTATCCACTGGGCCGGCTGGGCCATGGTCTTTATTGGCCTGATCGTGCTCAACGAGGTCGGCCGCCGCACCAAGCTGGGCGCGGCAATCATCTTTGGCGTGGCTCCGCTGGCCATGACCATCTACTGCGTCGCCATCGCCGTCGGCGTTTCGCAGGGTGCCGAGTGGGCGCTCACCAACCCCACCCATGTGTACCAGAACAGCTGGTTCCACTACGCCAAGGTATACGCGGCGCTCGCCGGTTGCTGGGGCTTCATTGCCATTAAGTACCAGTGGGGAAAGATCGGCAAGGCGCATTGGTTCCGCGCATGGCCGTTTGTGATCGTCGCCATCAACATCATGATCGCCGTCGTATCCGACTTCGAGAGCGCCTATCACTTCTTTGTCCTGGGCGAGTCCACCTGGGTCACCTCCGAAGGTGCTACGCAGCTGGCCGGC
>CAJMSO010000154.1 GCA_905216075.1 uncultured bacterium
ATGGTGTCGATATCCACGTTGGGCGTGTAGTCGATAATCTGGCTGCGGTACGCGGGACCCGTCTGATACTTGCCAAAGACCAGACTCTTGACCTGGTACTCCTCGTAGAAGGCGCGCGCCACCGAATAGGCGTTGATGTCGCCACCAAGCAGCACGGGAATGAACTCGCGCTCTGTAAATTGCAATGCCATGGAAACTTCCTATCATGAACTGCCCACACAACGGGCGGTCTTTGCGCAACTGATTTATTCTAGCGTGCCAAGCCGCCGGCGCCCAAAGCTCCACCGTATCTATGGCAATCGACGTAATCGTCCAGCACGAAGGCCAGCACGAAGACGGCGCTCACCGTTGTATGACAATGGGCAATGAACCTACCATTGTTGTAGGATTCAGCGTATTGACATCCTCAAACGAAAGGCGCACACGTGCCCCAAGACCATCCGACCGATAATCCCATCCTCAATGCCGCGAAGCGCGAGCTGGCGGAACGTGCGAAAGCGACCGCTCCCCTGTGCATGGCAAACGACGCCTACAACGGACCCGCCCGCATCGTCTCGATCAACACGTCGGCGCACAAGGGCACGCGCAAGTCGCCCATCGCCGATGGACACGACACCGTTATAGAGCAATTTGGCCTCGCCACCGATGCGCACGCCGGGCATTGGCACCGCCAGGTCTCTTTTTTAGCCGCGGAGTCCATCCAGACGGCGCAGGCACGCGGGCTCGACGTACACGAGGGTGACTTTGGGGAGAACTTCACAACCCGGGGCATCAACCTGCTCTCGCTCCCCTTGGGCACGCAGCTCAAGCTTGGCAGCGAGGTGCTTGTCGAAATCAGCCAAATCGGCAAGGCCTGCCACACACGCTGCGCCATCTACTATCTCGCCGGCGACTGCATCTTTCCCCACGAGGGCGTTTTCGGCGTGGTACTAAAGGGCGGAGAGGTCTACGCCGGCGACGATATCCAGGTAATCAAACTCGGCGACGGCACCTGTTCGTTCACCCCCGCCGAGGCCCTCGAAGAGATTGAGCGGGCTCGCCAGAAGGGCACGCTGTAGTTATAAAACCCCACGTTGAGATGGCTTTTACAGCCCAAAACTCCTCTCAAACAGGGCTCTGTAACGTTAAAGTTGAACTCTATGGTTTCTCAACAATTCATCATAACTGCAGGTCAAAGCCAAAGCCTCAAGTTCAACTTGACCCTTTGGGACCTTTAAGGTTCAAGTTGAGGTCGAAAGCAGTAGTAGAATACCGTTCGAACCATAACCTACGATTGATTGCAGAGGGACTGGATGCAGCATTCGAATCATCGCACCGCAGCGCTCATTGCGTCGAAGCCGGCTCGTATCATCACGAGCGCCGCGCTCGCCGTTGCACTGACGGCCGCGCCGATGCTCTCTCCCGTCGCAGCCTATGCCGCCTCGCAGGCAACGCAGGATCAGCTTTCCGCTGCCCAGCAGAAAATCGAAACCGCCACGAGTGCCTACAACGAAGCCCGCACCAAGCTCGAGGATCTGCAGAAGCAAATCGACACTAACGAGGCAAGCATCGAGAAGATCGAAGCCGAACTTCCCGATCAACAGGCCAAGGCGAGCTCCGCCATGCGCGATCTGTATAAGTACCAGAAGGGCACCAACCCCATCGTGAGCTTCCTGGTCAACGCGCAGAGCCTGGGCGAGTTCATCACCACCTGCAAGTACACCAACCAGATCACGAGCTCGAGCGTCGATGAGATCGAAGAGCTCAACAAGATGCAGACCGAACTCGAGCAGAACAAGACCGAGCTCGAGCAGGCCAAGTCCCAACTCGAGACCGAGCAGAAAACCGCCGAGGACGCACTGGCACAGGCCCAGCAGCTTCGCAGCGAAGCCCAGGCAAAGGCCGAGCAGGAGAATGCCGCCGAGCTGGCCAAGCTCGAGGCCGACAAGGCCGCCGCCGCCGAGAAGCTCTCGGGCGAGGGTGTGAGCGGCAACAACTCCAACAGCCAGGCCAATAACGCCAACACCACCATCGACACCACGGTGAACAGCTCCAATACCGGCAACTCCGATTACGACTCGTTTATCAACGAGTGGACGAGTCGCATCGACAACTACCTCGCCGGCTCCCCCATGGCAGGCCAGGGCTATAACTTTGCCGTCGCCGCTTGGAATACCGGTGTCGACCCCCGTTGGTCCCCCGCCATCGCCTGCATCGAGAGCACCAAGGGTGCTTATTGCGCCAATTCTTACAACGCCTGGGGCTGGAGTGCACGTGGCGGCGGTTGGCGCAGCTTTGGCAGCTGGAGCGAGGGCATCTCCGCTCACGTTGCCTATCTGGGCGCCAACTACGGCTCCACCCTTACCCCGGCAGCGGCCAAAAAGTACTGCCCGCCCACGTGGCAGGACTGGTACAACAAAGTCGCCGCTCAGATGAACCGCATCTAAGTGCAACTGCAAAGGGCCCCAATGGGGCCCTTTTCTTTTAGGTAGCGGAGGTATCGACGACGCCGGTCGCATTGGCAACCGCGACTATGACGATCATGCATAGGAGCAGCACACCCAATGCCTTGAGCAAGAGCTTCGCGAGCTTCTTGCCGCGATAGCTGTCGAGCAATGCGAATCGCCGACGAAGACGGCGCTTATCGAGCAGCGCAAAATGCATAAGCACCATAAGGCCATCGACAAAGAAAAAATACTCGATTATGAGAAGCCACGTCGGGTAGCTTTGGTTTGCTCCCGTGGGGTGAAAGACGGCAAAGTGGCTACCGGCAAAGAACACAAGCAGCGAGAAGCAGACGAGCGTATTCCAAATGCGCCCCAGAGACTCCGGAACGCGAGAGAGCAGACCGCATGCAGCGGAGGCGGCAGGGCCAGGAAGCCCTGCGGGTTTCTGGAGCCCTTGGGACGCCAACACTGTCTCCGAGTCTGGAGTACGGACAGGCGCAGGCGCAGGAGGCCGCACGGGGCGACTCAGATCGTATGCCGCGCGCGTCGCCCGTCCCAATGCTTCCGCACTCGCAAAACGCTTGGCCGGATCGAGCGCCATCGACATGCAGACGGCATCGGAAAGTGGAGTGGGAATACCGCGCGCCTCGCATTGCTCGCGCATGTCGAGCCCTGGTTTAGGGTCGACTCCCGTCAAGCAGAAGAACAACAGGGCGCCCAGCGCGTACACGTCGCTGCGCACACTCGTCTGCCCAAACCCATACTGCTCGGGCGGCGCATAGGGTCGCGTGCCAAACTTGACGGTGTCGGCATCGGCGCCATCGCGCCATACGCGCGCGATTCCCAGGTCAATAATCACCAACGACGAGAAGGTCATGCCAGCATCGGCCGCATACCTCACGCCCGATACGATGATGTTCGAGGGTTTAAGGTCGCGATGGATTACCGGTACCCCTGGCTCCCCCGCAGCTGCAAAACCAGCATGCAGCTCGCCCACCGCTTCACACAGAACGGGATACAGCTCGCGGGCATAATCGGGCGTCGCGCCCAGGCGCCCCACGAGCGCCTCGAGCGTCTCGCCTTCGACATATTCCATCACCACATCGAGCTCCTCGCCCGCGCGGCGGCAATCGACAATCCGGGGTAAGTGTTCAAAACGGCGTCCGGCCCGCTGAGCCGCAAACAGGCGCTCGTAGGCCCCGCCAATCTGCGCCGAAGCATCGATGCGCTTGCGGACAAAGGGACCGAGAGACCCGCCGCCAGAGCCCTCAAAATAGACGAGTTCGGTCGTCTCGACATCCGAGCACTTGAGCACGCGCTCCACACGATAGCTGTCATCGCGGTCGAGCGACGCCAAATGCTCGGCAAGTGAAGCAGTCAGCTCGTCATCGGAATATGTTGGGCTCTGAGTATCCATGGCGTCCATCATAACGCAGGGTGCGGACACCCCATGGTGTCCGCACCCTGTTCGTTCGCATAGTTGTTTCGGCAACAGCCAGCTCAGCCATTGGCCACTAACTCACCGTTTCCTCGCCAAAGCGATACAGCTCTTCATTGACCTTTTGGAGGCTACAGCCACGGTCGATGCAAAAGATAATGATTGCATCGCGACGGTCCTTGCAGTTTAGGACGCTCACTCCGGCAGCCGTCAGGGCGCGGTTAGTCTCCTTCATCGACAGCGCCATTGCAAAGGCAATCTGCAGCACCTTATTGCGGCTCGGATTGCGCGAACCGGTAAAGATCTGATAGCCAAAGGTCTCGTTGAGGTCGGCCATACGCACCACGCGCGAACGCTCGAGCCCCTTCTCTTGCAGCAACTGCTTTAAGTAATCCGAAAGCGACGGGGCGGCAAAGTCGTGTTCCTTGATATAGCCATCGATGTTTGGCGCGTCGAGAAGCTCATTGAGCAACTCGTCAGTCAGCTTTTTATCGGACATACGACTTCACCTCCCCCAGTGCATGCAACATGCTAGAAACCGCTTACGTCCGAACGCTCCCAGCTAGCAACCTGGTCGGGAGACACCGTACCCAGCGCCTCGAACTTCCAGGAGCCGCCCGCCTTCAGATGATTGGTGTTTGCAAGAGCCGTTCCAACCTGGTTGCCATCGGCATCATACAGAACATATTCAATCTGAATGTAGCTCTTTTCCTTGTCCGTGTTATTGGTCAGGGTGCCCGTGATCTTATAGGTAAACTGATTGGAAGTGTCTTCAGCCTCGTCAGCAATGGTATACGGTTCTTGCGGTTCTTTTTGCTCCTCAGCCTGCCGTGTCGTCTCGGCAGGTTTTGCCGAATCGCTCGCAGACGAATCGGTTGAGTTGCCGCCCATAGAGCCCACGGCACCGACAATAACCAGCACCACGATGATGCCTAGGACAATCTTGCCGATTGGCTTCTTTCCCTCTTTTGCCATTATTCATCCTTCCTACGATCCGGCTACCGTGCCGGTACACAGCACATCGTAGGAAGGATTGAACTTGAATTCATTAGCTGAGAGCTAAGGCTGCGGTAAACGACCAATGCAGTTATCCAAACGCCGAGCAAACGCACTGCGCGCGACCGTCTGCTGGCAGTGCATCAACCCACCGTGACGGATTCCCCGGTAAAGGCACTGATCATCAACAGGACAAAGAAAACAAGGTAGCTGGCACTCAGCAGGTACGCAATGATCAGAAAGACGACCCAGCCGACATTGGTTTTACCGTCGGCACG
>CAJMSO010000155.1 GCA_905216075.1 uncultured bacterium
GGATGCTCTGGATGTTGGTGAAGTAGACGCGCTGCACGACGCCCTCGATGCGGTCAAGCACAGTGTCGAGCGCGCAACTCATCAGGTCCAGATCCTCGCGCTCAAGCGGGGTGATAAAGGCAGTGAGCAGGGCATCCTCGAGCTCATGGTGCTTCTTGTCGGCCGCATGCTCAATCGCATGCATCTCCTCGAGCATGTCGTGGATCTGCGCGGGATCAAAGTTCTCAAAAATCTTGATGAGCAACTCTGCGGCCTGGACAGCAAGGTCGGCGCAGGCGACGTAGTTGTCAAAGTAGAACGAATCGGGTTTCTTTGCCATGAGTGGGTCCTTTCGAGGCGAAGACGGGTGGGCGAGGTATTGCGGTCCGGATGGACGTTCGGTTTGACTAGATGAACATCATGAACAGCTTGGCCATGACAAAGCTGATGAGCCCACAGGCGGGGAAGGTGAAGAACCACGTGAACATCATGTCCTTGACCACGCCGAAGTTGATGGCCGAGAGGCGCTTGACGGCGCCGACACCCATAATGGCGCAGGTTTTGATGTGCGTGGAGGATACGGGGATGCCGGTAAGGGTGGCAAGTAGCAGGTTCGCGGCGCCTGCGAGGTCGGCAGAGAAGCCCTGATACTTCTCGAGCTTAACCATGCTCTGGCCGACGGACTTGATGATGCGCTCGCCGCCCACGCTGGTGCCGATACCCATGGTGGCCGAGCACAGCAGCATAATCCAGATGGGGATGCCGGCATCGCCAACGCTCGTCTGGCCGTTGGCGAAGGCCACGCCTAAAAAGAGCACGCCGATGAACTTCTGTCCATCCTGCGCGCCGTGCATAAAGCTCATGGCCGCAGCGCTCGCGATCTGAGCGTATTTAAAGAAGACGTTGGCGCGTCGCCTGTTGGCGGCGGCGAAAAGAATCGAGACGAGCTTGCACAGGACCCAGCCCATGACAAAGCCCAGGCCTATGGAGAGCGCCAGGCCGTAGATGACCTTCATCCACTCGTGGACGTTGACGCTGCTCGCGCCGCCGAGGGCGATAGCGGCACCGGTCAGGCCGGCGATAAGGCTGTGGCTTTGCGAGGTGGGGATGCCAAAACGCGACGCTGTGGCGCCGTAGACGACGATGGAGAACAGCGCCGCGCAGAGGCACGCGAGCGCCATGGTGCTGTTTCCGCCAAAGTCGACGATATGTGAGATGGTGTTGGCGACGCTCGCGTTAAAGTGCGTCATGATGAGCACGCCGAGGAAGTTGAATGCGGCGCTCATGAGAATGGCGGCGCGGGCGGGCATGCAACGCGTAGTGACGCAGGTCGCGATGGCGTTGGGCGCGTCGGTCCATCCATTGACGAAGATGGCGCCGAGCGCGAGGATCACGGTGACGGCAAGGACTGGGTTCGACACAATTTGGCCGAGGAAGGCTGAGAACGTTACGTCCATATATGGGCTTTCTCGAAGTTTGCAGGCACGTTACAAAAACATGATAAATCGTATCACCTCCTGCGGGTTTCTTTACCGAGTTCTGATGGGAGAAGTGAATTTTTTGGCACTAACATTGAATATATGCCCTGTTGACCGCGGGTGTTCTTTTTGCTAGCACGCCATGAGGACACGTGCGCGCGCCCCAACATCCCAAAACCACAGTCTGTTCGCTTTACAATATGCAAACATGCGTTCGATAATAGGAGGCATGGAATATCGACAGACAGATGGTAAAACTCGACGCGTGCACAAGCAGTATGTGGACGTCGTGGCCCGCATCCTCGCGGGCGGACAAGTCGTGCCGGTTACCGTCTGCTGGGTCGACGGTCGCTGTTTTACGATCGACGAGATTGTCTCATCCACCGGTTTTGGCCTAACGGTTCACGGCATTCGTACGGCAACGTATAAGGTTCGTTTTGGTGGGCATGCGACCGAACTGTATCTGGAAGAACAGGCGCGCGAGCGACCGGATGGCTCGCAGGCCCATCTGATGCGTTGGTGGGTGTGGGCATTCGACCGTACGCTCGAGAGTGGGCGCCGCAGGTAAGAGCGCGCGGCATTCGGGTACAATGGCAGGAATCTTGTCACCTACGGCGCTGTCGCGGCGCTTTTGAAAGGACGATATTATGAACGATATCCAGGGTTATCAGAACGGCCCCATTGAGACCGGCGCAAGCCGTGCCAAGGAGATGTCGCCGCGTGCGTACAACCTTGCCATGTCTGCCCTGATCTTTTTGGGCTTTTGCGCCATGGGCGTCGGTGCTTACTTTACGAGCACCATGTCGTTTGCGCGCATGATGATGAGCGGCGCCGCTTTGCCGCTGGTCTTTGGCTCATTTATTTTGACCATCGTCGGCATGGTCATGATGTCGGCCGCCGCGGGCAAGCAGTCTGTGGGTCTGTCCCTTGTGGGCTACGTAATCTTTGCGAGTACCTTTGGCCTGACCGCGTCGTTTGGCCTTGCCAATTACGACCTGCCCACCATCAACACTGCCTTTATCGCCACGGCCGCCATCACCTTTGTCTTTGGTGCGCTGGGCGTGACCTTCCCCAAGTTCTTCCAGCGTGTGTACGGCATTGGTTTTGGCATCCTGCTTGCCACGATTCTGGTCGAGATCGTGCTGATGTTTATGGGTGTCTCGCAGTCCATCACCGACCTGATCGTGATCGTGGTGTTCGCTGGCTTTATTGGCTACGACACCTATGTGGCCACGACGGTGCCGCCCACACTGCCCAACGCCGTGCTCATGGCATCCAACCTGTTCGTGGACATCATCAACGTGTTCCTGCGCATCCTGAACATCCTTGGTCGTCGCGACTAGTGCCAAATTGCAGCGGTGCTTGCCGCACGTGTAAATCGATACGGAAGGCGGTCCTTCGGGGCCGTCTTTTTTGTACACGGCGGGGTATCATGGATGGAAAAGCCGATAGCGGCAGAGACCGAGAAAGGTGACCACTTATGGCAGACGTCGACAACAGGAACCGTAACCGCAGACCCAATCGCGCAGGGCAGCCCAATCCCAAGCGCGAGGCCCGTGCCAAGGCCGCCGAGCGTCACGTGGCGACTGTGTCCGAAGCGTGCGCCAAGGATATCGAGCGCTCGCTTGCCGGCGTGCGCGAGTTCGATGGCATGCCTGCCGGATTTATCGCGGCGATGAAGGCCAAGGCCCACGCGGCCGACGCTGCCGAGGAACAGGTTGCCGAGGAGTCTGAGGCCGCCGAGGAGCCCGAGGTCGAGGCCGCTGAGGTTGCATCCGCCGAGACCGAGGTTGCGGCCGAGCCTGCACCCGCCGAGGAGGCCACGGAGACCGAGTCCGCGCCTGCCGCCGAAAAGCCCACTCCGGTCCTGCCCGAGGTCACCGTGCTCGACGCCTCTGCCACACAGGCCATTCTGGATAACGGCCGAGGCTACGCGCAGTTCTGTGACATGGCCGTGCTTGCCTTTGCCTCGTTCACCAACCCGGGCGGTGGCTACATCCA
The DNA here is from genome assembly GCA_905216075.1 of uncultured bacterium. GTDB lineage: Bacteria > Actinomycetota > Coriobacteriia > Coriobacteriales > Coriobacteriaceae > Collinsella. The sequence continues at coordinate 3,459 of CAJMSO010000155.1, forward strand.
GGGCTATCTGGGCCAGGAGGCCACGCTCTGTGCCGATTCGTACCTGTACAACGTGCTCGATAAGCAGCGCAAATGGTACGGCGAGAACCGTCGCCGCAACATCAACTGCGAGCTTTACCGCAACCGTGCGCTGGTGGTGCCTGCGGTGCGCTTCGACCGCAACCACGTGCATGCATACGCCGACGTGATCGTGGCCGCCGCGCCCAACGTTAAGCGCGCCCGCCAGGAGTATCGCGTGAGCGACGATGCTCTGCTGGACGCCCTGCGCGACCGCATTCGCTTTGTGCTTGCCATCTGCGACGAGCTAGGTCGCGAGAAGCTCGTGCTGGGCGCTTGGGGCTGCGACAACAACGGCTTTGACGCAGAGGCCGTGGCCGAGCTCTTCCGCAAGGAGCTCGCGTCGGGCGACTTTAAGGTCAAGCAAGTCTTCTTTGCCGTGCCTTCTACGCGCTGGGATGAGGATTTTGCCAAGTTCGAGCACGTGCTGGCAAACTTCCCCGAGCGCAACGAGGAGTCCTATGCCCAGGTTGCCGCTCGCGCTGCGGCAGCTCGCGCCGCCGAGCAGGCCCAGGCTGCTACCGAGGATGATGAGGACGAGGACGATTGGCGCAAGTACCTGTAATCGGTACGTGCCGACAGATAGGTCGAGCCGGCGGGAGGGCTGCTCCCGTCGGCTTTTTACTAAAGGAAGGGCTTACGATGAAAAACGTTCTGTGCTTTGGCGACAGCAATACCTATGGCTATGATCCGGCGGGCATGCGCGATGGCACCGCGGTGCGCTATGCGCACGATGTGCGCTGGTGCGGCGTGGCCCAGCGCGACCTGGGCGAGGGCTGGCACGTGATTGAGGAAGGCCTAAACGGCCGCACGACGGTGCGCGACGACATGTGCCATCTGGACACCAATCTCAACGGCATCCGCGCGTTGCCGATGCTGCTCGAGTCCCATAAGCCGCTGGACGCGATCGTGATTATGCTGGGCACCAACGACTGCAAGACGGTCTTTAGCGTGGGGGCTGCCGATATCGCTGACGGTGCCATGGCGCTGATTCGCACCGTCCGCGCGTTTCCCTGGACCGACGCTGCGCCTTGTCCGCGTATTCTGCTGATGGCGCCTATCAAGATTAAACCGCAGATCGCCGATGTGTACATGACCGACTTTGACGAGCACTCCGTCGAGGCCTCGGAGCATTTTGCCGAATACTATGCGTATGTTGCCGAACAGTTTGGCTGCGACTTTTTGAATGCCGCCGATTTTGCCGAGCCGGGCGATATCGATTATCTGCACATGATGCCGGAAAGCCATGAGAGCCTCGGCCATGCCGTGGCAGCCAAGCTCAAAGAGATGCTCGGAGCGTAGCACGGCCCAAAGCAGTGCAAAAGTTCCCCTTGCGGTGGCTTGTTTCGTTTATTTGTCTTGATCTGTAACAGTTGTAAGGCCGAAAACGGGTTAGATGTTACAGATTGAGATTATTTAGGTCGATATCGCTCGTTTGTCTCGATTTGTAACATCTAGGGTCGATTTTGCCGAGTTACTGTTACAGATCGAGATTTTCTTCTCAGCGGAATTTGAATGTCTCAATCTGTAACAGGTGGGCCGAAAAATGGACTCTAACTGTTACAGATCGAGATGTTTGTG
>CAJMSO010000156.1 GCA_905216075.1 uncultured bacterium
GCAACACGGCGGCCAACTCGCGAATATTACCGGCTCTATCGGCCGTCGGCCTCATGAGCACCTTCATCTTGATCGTGCGCGGACCAATCTTCCGCCCGATGTACCGTGCCCCGTCCATCCCGGGCACCTCCTGCACGACCGCCTCGATGGGCGGGAGCAGCGAATCAACCGCCCCCGCCGCGATGAGGTAGTCGCCCAAATCGACTCCACCGAATATCATGCCAGCCCCAACCCCCTTCGCCTCTCTTGCAGCTTGCGCCCGATGCGCTCCAACAGCTTGTCGTCGTCTGCCTCGCTGCCGGAGTGCTCGAAGTGCTCTATCACGATAGACACATTGCCGGACGCCGTAGGAAGTCGCAGGCGTCGCGGAGCCTCTAATGCGGCCCTCGACGTCGAACGTCCCGCCTATGTCTGCGGTCTTGTCGTCCAAAAACTCCTCAACCTCGCCCCATCCCCTCTCAAGCCCACCCAGCAACCCGTCCATGATGAGCGTGCCGTTCTTGGTGAGCAGCTTCCTGTCGACGTTCTCGGGCCCCTTGATCTTCGGGATCATGGAGGTGATGTTGCCGAACCAGCTCTTAACGTTCCCCCAGATGCTTTTCAGGCCGTCCCACAACGAGTTGAGAATGTCCTTGCCGATTTGAAAAAGGTCGATGCTGCCAAGACTGTCCATGATGGTGGACCCAATCTCCGGCAGCCTTGAGATCAACTCGCCGATGAATGTCGGGAACGCAGTAAGCAGCGAAATGAACAGCTGCAACCCTGCTTCTATCAAAGTCGGGATGTTCTCGATCAGCGTCGTCACGATGGTCGAGATGATCGTCGGCAGGTTTTCAACGAGGGCCGAGATGAACTGCGGCAGAGCCGTGATGATGCCCGTAAAAAGCTGCAATGCCCCTTGGATGATCTCGTCCAGGTGCTCAAGCAAGGTGGTGATGATCGTCGTGATGATGCTCGGCAGCACCGGGACCAGCTGCTCGATGAGAAGCGGTATAGCCGTCACAAGGCCCAGGAACAGCGTCAGCGCCGCCTCGACAAGAACCGGTATGTTTTCCGTCAGGAACGTTACCAGGGTCTCGATGATCGTCGGCAGAGCATCCACGAGTGCCTGAATCGCCGTCGGAAGCACCTGCACTATCGCCGTGATGATGGTTGAGACCATGCCGACGAAAGTCTCGATCATCCCAGGCAGCTGCTCTCCAATCAGCGCGATAATCCCAGGCAGGCTCTCCATTATCGCCGTGGACAACGAGCTGATAATCTCCTGCACCCTCGGAACGATGTTACCTGCCGCCGTGGTCACGGTCTCAACCAGCTGCCCGGTCAGCTCGCCGACGTTAGCCGTATCGTCTCCAAGGCCGGTCAGCCAGTTTTCCCATGCCGCCCTCATGGCCGTGACGGAACCCTCGATGGTTGTCGCGGCCTCGTTTGCCGTGGTCCCAGCGATGTTCATCTCTTCCTGGATCGTCTGAATGGCCGTGACAACATCCGCGAACGACTCGATGGACAGGTCTGCCATCTCGCCGTTTGCCTCGCGCACGCGGTTGGCGTCGGCGATCAGGCGCTCCATCTCATCTTTGGTGCCGCCATAGCCCAACTTGAGGTTGTCGAGCATCGTGTAATTCTGCTTGGCAAACCCCTGATAGGCGTTTTGCACATCCTCCATGTTCGAGCCGTACACGTTGACGTTGTCCGCCATGGCACGAATCGCAACGTCGGCCTGCTTAGCCGCCGCCTCCGTGTCGCCTCCCATGGACTGCACCAGCGCCGCCGAGAACGACGTAGCCTGCTCCATGTATTGGTTCGCGCTCAGTCCGGCAGTCTTATAGGCCTCCTGGGCGTTCTTTAGCACAGCGTCCGACGCCTCGCCGAAGATCTTATCGACGCCGCCCGCAAGCTGCTCATAGCTTGCGTATGCGTCCAACGCGCCCTTGCCGATGGCCGCCACGCCTGCCCCCACGGCAACAGTGCCCGCAGCAATCGCGGCTGCCCCGGCCTTCGCAGCACCAGACAGGCCGCTTTTTATCTTTGACGCCGCAGCCTCTACCTTGCTGCTTGCCTCGTCGTTGGCAGTGATGCTGACTACGAGATCAAGTAGGTTCATTAGCTCCTCACCTCCAAACCAGCTCCTTTTACTATTCCGTCGATGACCTCGTTTGGGTCAATGTCTGGCTTTTTGCCCCTGCCGACCATGTCCGCCCAGCTCTCGCCTACGCACCTGCCCTGAGCCTGCAAGCGCATCGACTCCGTTACGTACACGCGGAATGCGTACTCCTCCCGCTCCCTAGCAAAACGGCCCTCGGTGTACGCGCGAAACGATCGCACGTTCCGAGGGCCGCGATATTCGCCCAGGCAAACGGCCAGGGTCTTTCGCCCGTCCAGGCTCAGCCGAAAAAACTCAAAAGCTCTTCGTCGGTCAGGATCTCGTAGACATCTCCGAAGAGCTTTGCCATGGTCAGTTCCCGCTCGTACTCCTCGGTGGTGACGCCGTTCACAGCCGCGAGCACCGCCACCAAATCTGCCTTGTGCTTGCGGATGATTATCGGCACGACGGACTTCGCGGCGTCGAGCGGCTTCTTGCCCTTGCACGACCCGATGGCCGTCTGAACGCCGCTGTCCTCGGCGATGTTGGCAATAGGCACGACGATCTCGCCGATGACGTCGAACACCCGCTCGCCCTTGATCTCGGAAAGCCTCACTAATCCCCCTTACTCCGAAGCTCCGGTAGCGGGAGCCACATAGTACAGCTCGAACGGCACTGTGTCCTGCAAGTCGATGGAATAGTGACCGGTGAACTCGAAGGCGAACTGAGCTTTGCCCTTGTCGGTGCTCTGCAACGAGAAACCTCCGGTGCTCAGTGCGTTGATGAGCCTGATCGCACAATAGCCGCCGTCGCTCAAGTCGCCAACGAACCAGATGTCGTCGAAGTCGGTCTGCTTTACTACGTTTCTCGGGACGACCTTGCCTCCGTTCTCGTCCGCAAGGCCCACCAGCTTTTTAGCCGTCTTGCTGTCTGTGGTGACAAGCGTCCCGGAGAGCAGGCATTCCCACGCGTCGAGCTGCTTAAGCTCCATGGTGTTCTTCGGGCAGTTGTCTATATCCTCGCCGAAGTCCGTGAAGCTCGGCGTGGCCGTGAACGACACGCCGCCGGTGGTCGCGCCGAGGATGTTGTCCTCTACATACGTCTTGCCACTCGGGTCGAAGTCCGTGAGCACCATCCCGGCATTGATCGCCAGTCTCTCGAAGGTGTTCACGGGGATTTTGGAAAAACTCATGCTAATCCTCCGTAAGGTACTCGACGCTCAAATTTATGTAGCGCCTCTTGATTGCATTGTCGTCCCCCTCGCCGTCCACGGACTGCGAGAACGGAACTCCCCTCTTGATCCAGACGCTACCGCCTTCGCACAGGAGGAACACTCCCTTCCTTCCGACGCGCTCTGAAATCTCCTGCGCCTTGGCGTTCGGAAGCGCCTCGGACTCAGTGAGGTACCAAAGGTTTACCACGACGGACTGCTCGCCATCTCCGAAAGCACCTGTGCTCAGCTCGTAGGTCAGATATGGCATCTCGGCGTCTGCTGGTACGGCGGTAGCCGCATATGCTGGCACGCCGAACCCGCTCAGGAACTCGTAGATCGCACCAGCCTTTGTGGTCATAGGTGGTACTCCTCTGCCTGAACCTGCTGAAACGAGAACGATGCAACTTCCGGCGTCTGAACATCGTCGGAATTTGATAGCACGCGGAACGCCTGGCCGTCGCTGTCGCGCTTGAATACGCCGTGGAACTCAAGCCTGTATGCCTTGTCGACCGTGACCGTGTACTTGGTGCTCACCGCATCCTTTGATGCCATGCGGGCGGGGGAGGAATTGTCAAGCACGATGGCGGCTGAGAAGCTCATTCCCTCAAGCCATGAATCCATCCAACCGCCCTCGCCGTCCGGAACCCTATGGCGCTCCATGAGCGTGCACGGCTCCTTGAACTTCTCGATGAGGCTCAAAGCTTCCTCCAAGCGTTGAGGCGCGCCCTGAACTGGTCTTTCCAGGAGTACGAGCCACCGTCTGATCCTCCGCCGTCCTTTAAGCTGTACGAGTAACCGCCGAAGCTCTCAGACTTGTACGGGCTTGCGATTGCCTGCGCGTTCGCCTCGCACCATTCGGCAATGTCGTCGGCGAGCACCTTTACCGCCATTGGAACGGCGAGCGGGGCGATGTATCCCGTGAACACCTCGTCTTGCAGAACGTCGGAATTGTCCCCGAAAAGGTGCAAGCCGTCGTTGAACACCGACCCTTGCACCCAATAGTACTGACCATCCGCCAGGAACGTTATTCCGGCGTCCCCGTCGTGGATTCTGTACTCCCGATAGCGTCGCGACTGCTCGAACCGGTTGTTCAAGTGGTTCATGACCTCTTCGAGCGTCGCCGTCCTATCCGACCTGGTGTCAGGCATCCGCGCCCCCCTCTATGACCTCGATGATCTCGGCCTTTCTCATCGCACTCGTGACGCCCGTGACCCCGTAGCTTCGGGCTAGGTCAAGCAATCTGGCCTTGCTCATGCTCCTGAGGTCGGGCGAAGGCGTGTCATCGAGTGCTTCTATTCCCCCGAGCCACCGGTGGATGCGGCAGCGGTGATGGTTGCAACGACGATGCCGTCGATGCGCTCGGCAAAGATCTTGACGCCGCTAATCACCGTGTCAAACGCCGTCAGGTTGGTGTAGTCGGCCTCCTCGTGGATGCCGATGTAGCCGGTCGAGTCGGAAGTGAAGCTAAACGCCTGGTCGAGGTCTGCGCCGTTGACTGGCACGTAATACACGACGATGTTGTCCTGCGCAGTCGCGTAGATCTTGCCCTTAGGCACAGAGGCGTTCATGAACACCGTGCCGAGGCCCAGGAAACCCTCGATGTAGCTCATACCGAACGCTGTCTGCGTGGTAACCACGGCACCGCCGAGGTAGTCTGCCACGTCCTCGGGATGCATGAAGAACACGGTCGAAGAGTCGGTGTCCTCGAAAAGCACCTGGAGCTTGCCCCACGCAGCCGCAGCGGCCTTCTGCAAGCCCACTCCGGTTGCCGTGCCGGTGCCGGTCGCCATGAAGG
>CAJMSO010000157.1 GCA_905216075.1 uncultured bacterium
GCCCTTCTCGGACTCTTGAATATCCAGCGTGTCGAGCGTGATCTCAAACGTAGGATAGCCCTCGTCGGCGACGCGAATCTTGTTGGAGTCGGTTGCCACGGCGATGCCGTCAACGGCGACATCGAGCGAGCCAGCGATGACGTGGCCACCCTCGTGGTCGGTGTGGTTGCCACTGATCTCGGAACGGCCGGGCGCGTGCACGTAGAGCACCTGGCGGTCGCCGATGGGGCCAAACTCCTCCTCAAACAGCTTGGTGAGCGTGGCGAATGTCTTTTCGTCGGGGGTGGTCATGGGAGTCCTTTCCTTGGCGCGCACGGGTGGGTTTTGCGTCGTTATGAGTACGTTAACAACTTGAAGCGGCATGAACCAAGTGTTCACAATACCGCACGTTACGAGCTATGTTAACGTACTCATAACACATCGCTTGTCACTTTTTGAGAATCTGGTAATCGGTAGAAATTCAGCCGTGAACGGTACTGCCGTATGGACTTATAAAGCAGAAGAGATGCAGATAGAAAAAGTAGAGTACGTTAACATGCGTCCGACGATAGCGGGCCTCGGCGCGGGATGTATTTCTGCCCGGGCCGGCATTCACGCTATTCAGATCTCGCAAGGGTGAAGGTGATCCTGTGGCAAGGCGCCCGTCCAACGATACAGGTACGCGTCCGGTTTCCATGGCCGACGTCGCCCGCGCTGCTGGCGTTTCGCAGCAGACGGTTTCGCGCGTCGCCAACGGCTTGCCCAACGTTAACGAGCAGACGCGCCAGCGTGTGCAGGCCGCTATGCAAGAGCTCGGCTTTCGTCCGAGTTATGCCGGTCGCTCGCTGCGCGATGGCCGTTACCATTCGGTCGGCCTGTGCATCAATGATGTCACCAAGTTTGGCAACCTCTCAATGATCGACGGCATCGCCAGCGCTGCTCGCGAGCATCATTGCGCCATCACGCTGGTCGAGATGTCCAAGACCGAGGAGTTTTCGCTTGCCGAGGCAACGCGTCGTATGGCCGCATTGCCCGTGGACGGTATCATCATCGGCATGAGCCGTATGGCTCCCGATTTTGAGACGTTTGATCCACTGCCGGGTATTGGCACGGTCATCGTTACCATGTACGCGCACCCGCGGGTGACCACGGTCGACTCCGATCATTACGGCTGCTCGCTATTGCTTATGGATCACCTGTTTGAGCTGGGGCACGAGCAAATTCGCTATATTGGCGGCCCGTCGTTCTCGGTCGACGAGCAATTTCGTCGCGCCGGTTGGCAGGATGCGCTCGAGCGTAAACACATCGAGCCGGCAGAGCCGCTCGAGGGCGACTGGTCTGCCAACAGCGGCTACGAGGCCGGCAGGTACCTGGCCGAGCACGACCGCACTATGACGGCGATTTACGCGGCAAACGATCAGATGGCAAATGGCGCGATTGCCGCGCTGCGCGATAGCGGTCTGCGCGTGCCCGAGGACGTAAGCGTGGTGGGCGTCGACGATTCGCTCGATGATTTTGTGGCGCACAACGAGCTCACGACCGTGCGATTCGATCTACATCAGCGCGGACGCGAGGTATTCGAGCATGCGGTTCCCGAGGCGGGTGCGGCGGGCAAAACTGTTGCCATTCGTATTCCCGGTCAGCTCATCGTTCGACATAGTACGGCGGCACCGCGCGCTTAGTTTTCGCAGGTCAACGGTGATATGTTGAACATCAATAACAATCGGTAAGGATGTCGGTAGATAGCTGTTGGGATGTAGCCGAGTGCTATGATAGACGGGCTCTTTTGTCTATCTAGGAGGCTTTGCCTGATGGAGATCACCAAGGATATCCGCTACATTGGCGTCAACGATCACGACATCGACCTGTTCGAGGGCCAGTACGACGTGTCCGAGAACGGTATGGCATACAACAGCTACGTTATCTTGGGCGATAAAATCGCTGTCGCCGATTCGGTCGACGGTGGTTTTGTCGACGAGTGGCTCGGCAACCTCGAGGCCGTGCTCGATGGCCGTACGCCCGACTACCTGGTTGTCCATCACATGGAGCCCGATCACTCCGCCGGTATCGCCGCCTTTATGGAGCGCTATCCCCAGGCACAGATTGTGGCCAGCATGGGCGCCTTCCGCATGATGGTCAACTACTTTGGCACCGACTACCCCGAGCGCAAGATGGTCGTTAAAGAGGGCGACGTGCTCGACTTGGGTGGCCACAGCCTAACGTTTGTCGGCGCCCCCAACGTGCACTGGCCCGAGGTGATCTTCTCCTACGAGTCCACCGACAAGGTGCTCTTTAGTGCCGACGGCTTTGGCAAGTTCGGCGCCAACGACATCGAGGACCCGGAAGGCTGGGCTTGCGAAGCGCGCCGCTACTACTTTGGCATCGTCGGTAAGTTCGGCAAATTCGTTCAGACCGTGCTCAAGAAGGCCGCCGATCTGGATATCCAGATCATCTGTCCGCTTCACGGCCCCGTACTGACCGAGAACCTGGGCTATTACCTCGACACCTATAACACCTGGTCGAGCTATCAGCCCGAGGACGAGGGCATCACGATTGCCTATGCGAGCGTGTACGGCCATCTGAAGGCTGCCGTTGAGGAGCTCGCATCTGCTCTCGAGGCCCGCGGCCAGAAGGTCTCCGTCTTTGACCTGGCTCGCGATGATATGGCCGAGGCCGTTGAGGATGCGTTCCGCTATGACCGTCTGGTGCTCGCCTCCATCACCTATCAGGGCGAGATCTTCCCGTTCATGAGCACCTTTATCCGCACGCTTGCCGAGCACGCCTATCAGAACCGTACGGTGGCGCTCGTTGAGGCTGGCTCCTGGGCGCCCACCACTGCCAAGGTTATGACCAAGGAGCTCGAGGGCATGAAGGACATCACCCTGGCGCAGAACAAGGTGACCGTGCTGGGTTCGCTCAACGACGCCTCGCGCGCTCAGATCGAGGTTCTCGCCGACGAGCTGTCCAAGTAGCGACACATTCACTTCTGATGCTCAACCACCACAAAGGAGACCTTTGTGGTGGTTTTTGTTTAAGCGCCGGCGATGACGAGGGCTGGACGTGAGCTGTCAGTGGCCTCGGCGATCGAGGTGGCGACGGCATGGTCGGGGTCACGGTCCATCACGATGGTGTCGACATCAGTCAGTTCGGCAAAGCGGTACATGCCGCGTCCGTTAACCTTGCTAGCGTCCATGAGGGCGACGCTTTGATGGGCTCCGGCGATCATAGCTGTTTTGGTCTCGGCCATCTGGGGAAAGTCGGTCGTAAAGCCGCAGCCGGGAACAAAAGCGCCAGGGCACATGACGGCAAGATCGGCGTGGACCATTTGGAGAGCCTGCATGGTAAGTGGGCCGTACAGATAGCGATGACCTTTGCGCAGTGCCCCGCCCAGCATGACGACATCGACCGAGGGCATGCTCTCGTCAATATAATCGGCGATGGTAATGTCGGCCGTGATAACGGTGATGCCGTCGCGCTGATCAAGGAGCCGGACGAACTCGAGCGCCGTGGTGCCCGAGTCGACGACCAGCGTGTCGCCGTCATTGACGAGCGCGATGGCGCTTTGCGCGATGGCCTGCTTGGCGGCGACGTTGACATTGATGCGGCGATCCTGCGTGGAAACAGTCAGACGCTTGTGGAGCGATACGGCGCCACCATGCGTGCGGCGCAGCTTGCCTGCTTCGGCGAGCGCGTCCAGGTCGGCGCGGGCGGTGACGGAGGACACGCCAAAGGTCTGGGCGATTTCTGCTACCTGCACCGAGGCATTATGATCGAGCATCTCCATGATGGCGGAACGACGCTCGTCGGCGAAAGCTCGGGTTGTTGCGTGGGCCATATCTGCTCCATCATCGTCTGAAATTTGCAGGAATTGTGTTGACTCTATTTTCGTTCATTTTCTTTTTGAGTAAGAAAACGCCTTTCGATTACTTATCTTTTCTATAAAAGAAAGACGCCGAACGCCCAAAATTCAATATCGAACATGGCCACTCGGCTCAAATTCCTTCCGTTTACTTTTCAAAAACGACTGTATTGACCTGCATGGGCTCAATATCTCGCACGTGCAAAGACGCTGAATTTCATACAATGAACGCAGAAAAACGCAAGGTAAAACGCCTTGTGAACAACTACGCCCGATGTCCAGATGCGGGCGAGGGAGAGGAGCAAACGCTCATGGCACTTGTTACCACCGAAAAGATGCTCAAGGACGCTCAGGCCGGCCACTACGCTGTTGGCGCTTTCAACGTCGAGAACCTCGAGTTTGTTATGGCCGTTCTGGCCGCTGCCGAGGAGACCAAGTCCCCCGTCATCATGCAGACCACCCCGGGCACCATCAAGACCGCTGGTCTGGACTACTTCTACGGCATGGTCAAGGCTGCCGCCGAGCGCGCTTCCGTGCCCGTCGCTCTGCACCTCGATCACGGCGATGGCTATGACCGCTGCATGCAGGCTTTCCGCACGGGCTACACCTCTGTCATGATCGACGGCTCGCACGAGTCCTTCGAGGACAACATCGCCCTGACCAAGTCCGTTGCCGATGCTGGTCGCGCCATGGGCGTGCCTGTTGAGGCTGAGCTCGGCAAGGTCGGCGGCAAGGAGGACGACGGTCCTGCAGTTGAGGGTGAGAATCCCTACACCGATCCTGATGAGGCCAAGGAGTTCGTCGAGCGCACCGGCTGCACCTCCCTCGCTATTGGCGTCGGCACCAGCCACGGTGTCTACACCGCTACGCCGCATATTGAGCAGTCCGTCGTCAAGGCTATCCGCGACGCTGTCGACGTGCCGCTGGTTCTGCACGGCACTTCCGGTGTGCCTGATGAGCAGGTCGCCGAGGCAGTCAAGAACGGTATCTGCAAGGTTAACTACGCCACCGAGCTGCGTCAGGCCTATACCAAGGGCTTCATGGCCTACATGGCCGAGAACCCCGCCTGCTTCGACCCCAAGAAGCCGGCCAAGGAGGGCATGCGTGAGATTACCGAGCTGGTTAAGATCCGCATGACCAACCTCAACTCTGTGGGCAAAGCAGAGTAACAGCAAGGGTACTCCGACTCGCTACATATCCCGGGGAGGGACGAGGGCTTAGTTCCCCAATC
>CAJMSO010000158.1 GCA_905216075.1 uncultured bacterium
TTTAGCATCTCGGGTTCCGACTTTGTCGAGATGTTCGTGGGTGTCGGCGCCAGCCGTGTACGTGACCTCTTTAAGGAGGCCAAGTCCCAAGCTCCGTCGATCATCTTCATCGATGAGATCGATGCCGTGGGACGTCAGCGCGGAGCTGGCTTGGGCGGCGGTCACGACGAGCGCGAGCAAACGCTCAACCAGCTGCTGGTCGAGATGGACGGTTTTGAGGAGAGCGAGTCGGTCATCCTGATTGCTGCGACCAACCGTCCTGACATCCTGGATCCGGCATTGCTGCGCCCCGGTCGTTTTGACCGTCAGGTCACGGTCGACCGTCCGGATGTGAAGGGCCGCGAGCAGATCTTGCGCGTGCATGCCGAGAACAAGCCGATGGACGAGGACGTGAAGTTTGAGAAGCTCGCCCAGATGACCGTTGGCTTTACTGGTGCCGATTTGGCGAACCTGCTCAACGAGTCTGCGCTGCTGGCCGCTCGCCGTCATCGTTCCGTGATCTCGATGGACGAGGTCGAGGAATCGATGGAGCGCGTGATTGCCGGACCGCAACGCAAGGGTCGTGTGATGACCGAAGCCGAGCGCACCACGATTGCCTACCATGAGAGCGGCCATGCCCTGGTGGGTCACATCTTGGAGCATTCCGATCCGGTCCACAAGATTTCGATCGTCAGCCGCGGCCAGGCGCTGGGCTACACGCTGCAGCTTCCGCAGGAGGACCACTTCCTCAAGACCAAGAACGAGATGCTCGACGAGCTCGCCGTGTTCTTGGGCGGTCGCGTTGCCGAGGAACTCATGTGCGACGACATCACGTCGGGCGCAAGCAACGACCTGGAGCGCGCGACCAAGATGGCGCGCGAGATGGTCACGCGCCTGGGCATGAGCGAGGAACTCGGCACGCAAGTGTTTGGCGAGGCGCAGCATCAGGTATTCCTGGGCCGCGACTATGCCGATCATCAGGATTACTCCGAGGAGACGGCGCGTCGCATCGATATCGAGGTCCAGCGCATTATGCGTGAGGCCCATCGCCGTGCGGTCGAGATTTTGGATGCCCGTCGCGATCAGCTCGACCTGATGGCCAAGGTGCTGCTTGAGCGCGAGACCGTCGAAGGCGACGCCGTGAACGCCCTGCTCGACAATGAGTGGGATGCCTACCTTGAGCGCGAGGGCGATATCCTGGCGGCCAAGGAGGAGCGCAATGCCAAGGCGGCCGGTATGCCGACCAAGAAGCGCGCGCCTCGTATGAGCGAGGAGGAGCTGGCGGCTGATGCCGCGGCATTTGCGCAGGCGGCCATGCAGGAGGATGCAGAAGCCGCATCCGATGATGCTGACGATGACCATGCCGTCGTCGATGCCGACACCGACGCCGACAAATAGTCTTTGTGGCGAAAGCCTCCGCGGGGAAACCTGCGGAGGCTTTTTCTTTTGAGCGATATGGGGCCGTCTGTTGATTGGGGACAGACTTAAATGAGCGTTTTCACGCATTTAAGTCTGTCCCCAATCAACATTACTGCGACACTTTGCTCGGCTAAAGCGTACAATAGCGCCTATGCGAAAGGGGAACAGATGATCAACGAAACTATGTATGCTCGCGGTGCGGAAAGCTCCATCATCCGTGAGATTTTTAGCTATGGCCTTGAGCGCAAGGCGCAGATCGGTGCGGAAAACGTATTCGATTTTTCGCTGGGCAATCCGAGCGTTCCGGCACCCGCTGCTGTGGCGGAGTCCATTAAGAAGGCCCTGGAGCTGCCGAGCGACCAGCTGCACGGCTACACGCCCGCACCGGGCCTGCCGCAATGTCGTGCCGCTGTGGCCGAATCGCTCAACCGCCGCTTTGGCACGAGCTATGAGGGCAAAGACGTCTTTATGACGGTGGGTGCCGCGGCTTCGCTCACCTGCGCGCTCAACGCCGTTACGAATCCGGGCGACGAGGTTATTGTTATCGCCCCGTACTTTCCGGAGTATCGCGTTTGGATTGAGAAGGCCGGCTGTACGTGTGTTGAGGCGCTCGCCGATGAAGATACGTTCCAGCTGAGCGTGGACAACGTGCTCAAGGCGATCAGCGATAAGACGGCGGCCGTCATCATCGACTCTCCCAACAATCCGACCGGTGCCGTATATACATGCGACACGTTGACGCGACTGGCCAATGTTCTGCGCGAGGCCAACGCTCAGCGCGATTCCGAGAATCCGATTATGCTCATCTCGGATGAGCCGTACCGCGAGATCGTGTACGGTGCCGAGGTGCCTTGGGTGCCCTCGATCTACGAGAGCACCGTGGTGTGCTACTCGTATTCCAAGTCGCTGTCGCTGCCGGGCGAGCGCGTGGGGTGGATCTTGGTTCCCAACACCAATCCGCAGGCTGCCCGTCTGATGCCGGCTGTTGCGGGTGCTGCCCGTACGCTGGGTTTTGTATGCGCACCGGCACTCTTCCAGCGCGTGATCATCGATTGCATCGATGAGCCGAGCGATGTCGAGGCCTATGCGCGCAACCGCACCGCGCTTACCGACGCACTAGCGGAGTACGGCTACACCTATGTTGAGCCGGATGGTGCATTCTACCTGTGGGTGAAGGCGCTGGAGCCCGATGCGAATGCGTTTTGCGAGCGCGCAAAGAAGTATGAGTTGCTTGCGGTTCCCTCGGACAGCTTTGGTATGCCGGGTTGGTTCCGCCTGGGCTATTGCGTGAGTTACGAAACGATTGTCAATTCGCTACCCGCTTGGAAACAGTTGGCGGACGAGTATCGTTAAAAGTAAAGCGCTCTGCCTACAATGTTTTACGTGAAACGGGGTTTGGTGTTAGGCCGGACCCCGTTGTCATGGACGTTGTGTCTTTGGGATGGAGTGGTTTTACGACTATCGAAGGCTATGCGTACAATGAATATAAGCGACGGCCGTGCCAGATAAGGAGACCTGATGCCCTACCTGCTTTCTTGTGACATTCATACCCATACGATGTTCTCTGCGCATGCATATTCGACCATTGAGGAGAATGTGTACTGGGCGGCAGAGCGTGGCCTGCAGGTGCTCGGATCTGCCGACCATCTGAGCTCTATGGTTACGGCTTGCCCCAATGACCTGCGCAGTTACCAATTCTTTATCAACCAGGATATCTGGCCGCGCATTTGGAGCGGCGTGCTGGTGCTGCGTGGTGCCGAGGCCGATATCGTTTCGCTGGACGGAAGCCTGTTTGGCGAGGACACTCCTGTCACGCTCGATATCGCCGGCGATTCGTACAGCCGTCAGCATTCACTGTTCGATTTGGTTACGCGTAATTTGGATTATTTGGTTGCAAGCGTGCATAATCCGCAGATTGCTGAGGGCGCGACGCTGGCCCAGACGACCGAGATGTATATCAATGCCCTGGAGCACCCCAAGGTGTTCATGCTGGGTCACACGGGGCGTTCGGGCGTGCCGTTCGATATCGACGAGGTGCTGTTGGCAGCTAAGGCCAAGCACAAGAGTATCGAGATCAACAACCATAGTCTTGAACACGGTGTCGACACTGAGCATTGGGCCGTATGCCGCAAGATTGCCGAGCGCTGCGCCGAGCTGGGCGTGGGCATTGGCGTGTCGACCGATGCCCACATTGGCATGGCCATTGGCAAGCTCGATCACGCGCGCAAGATGCTCGACGAGATTCACTTCCCGCTGGATTTGATCGTGACGCGCGACCGCGAGACGCTGCTGCGCGAGATGGCGGCAGCCGGCGTGTGCGATCTGCGCAATGGGATGTAGCGGAGTTTATAAACCAAGCGAAGGGGGCGGCCCAGGCGGGTCGCCCCCTTTCTTGTCCCAAAAATCTACTGAGGTTGGTTAGCGGCGTTCGAGGACCGCTACGGTTTCGGTGTGGTCGGTGTGAGGGAACATGTCGACGGGCGTGATCTTGAGCAGGCAATAGCCTCCGTCGAGGAGCTGATGCAGGTCGCGCTCTTGAGTCACGGGGTTGCAGCTGATATAGGTGATGCGGCGCGGCTTAAGCGCGCAGGCAGCTTCGAGGAACTCGGGGGTAGAGCCGGCGCGCGGCGGATCGATGGAAAGGACATCGACCCGCTCGTTGTTATCGGCGGCATCCAGGATGTAATCGGTGGCGTCGTCGGCCATAAACCAAGCGCTGCGGGTGAGGCCGTTGAGCTCGGCATTGCGGCGTGCGTCGGCAATGCCCGCCGGGTTGCGCTCCACGCCGAGCAGCATAATGCCGATACCCTTGTTCTGGGCATCTTTAGCTGCGCAAAGACCGATGGTACCGCTGCCACAGTAGGCATCCATGAGCACATCGCCCTGGTGCAAATCCATGCCGTCGATAGCGAGCTGATAGAGCAGCTCGGTCTGTTGCGGGTTGGTCTGATAAAACGCGGTGGGGGAGATGTCGAATTCGCAGCCGAGCAGCTGGTCGCGCATGCACTCGGCGCCATATACAATGCGGGTTTCCTCGCCGAGGATGGCGTTGCCGGGACGTCCGTTGATGTTTTGGGCGACGGTGACGATGCGCGGATTGAGTGCGGCGACAGCCTCAAAGAACTCCTGCGCATGCGGCAAGTCGCGCTGAGCGGTCACGAGCGTGACCATGACCTGGTCGGTACGCCAGCCGCAGCGAACGACGGCATAGCGAAGCAAGCCCAGATGCTTGTCCTCGTTAAAGGCGGGAATGCGCAGGCGCTCAGCTTCGCGTGCGATGCCGTTGAGAATCTGACGGGCACCCGGCGCCTCAACAGGACACTCGGGTACGGCAACGATCCTGTGCGTGCCGCGCTCAAAGAAACCGCAACGGACAGTGCCCTCCCTACCGGGAGCAAAGGGAGTGGCAGCCTTATGACGAAAGCCACGCGGCGCAGGATATTTACCCGGATCGCCCAGGGTCACGCCCATACCGCGAATAGAATCAACGGCGATACCCTCACGCTCACAGAGCGAAGCAAAAAGCTCCTCCATAGCAGCCTGCTTGGCGGCGAGCTGCTTCTTATAAGGACGATTGAGCGCCGTACACCCACCG
>CAJMSO010000159.1 GCA_905216075.1 uncultured bacterium
CGCAACGGGAATGGCCCATAGCGGCCCGACCGCCGGAGCCCGCTCCCTCAGCAGCGCATCAGCGACCATGTTGAGCACCAAGACGCAGCTCATGCACATGCCGGCACACAGGGCCATCGTCCACGGCATCAGGGGCCGCGGAGGCATCACGTGCTCGCGCTCGGTCGCACTCATACGCAGATGCAATCTTTAATTTTGGCGAGTTTCTTCTCACCGATCCCCGATACGCGCATAAGGTCATCGACCGAGGCAAAGGCCCCGTTTTGCGTCCGTTCGTCGATAATTGACTGGGCCATAGAAGGCCCGATGCCCGAAAGCGTCTGCAGCTCCGCCGCACTTGCCGTATTGATATTCACAAGTCCCGACGAAGACCCTGTACCAGGGGTCGTGGAAGCGCCGCTTTCGGCGCCGCCGACGGCCGCAGCCGTTTGTTGCTCCCCTACCGTCGGCACATAGATCTTTTGACCATCGGTGATCTTGGACGCACGGTTAAGACCCGTCACATCCGCCTCGGCCGTAAGCCCTCCGGCGGCATCAATCGCCTGGGACACCCGTGCTCCATCTTTAAGCCGGTACACGCCAGGCTTCACAACGGCGCCATCAACATCGACGTACACCTCGGCAGCAGAGGAGCTCTTGGCAGACGGCTCATCGGCATCGTCAGGAGAGGCATCCCCGGCCCCGCGCACATCCGAGGCGCTCGCCTCATCACTACGCTCAAACGATACGTCGCTGGAGTGACCACCAAAACCTGCCATCGCCAAGCCGCTCGCGGCGGCAATGACAACCAGGATCGCCACGACCATCGCCTTATGGCCGAGCAGCTTTTCTGCCCAGCGGTCCATCCGTTTAACCCGTTCGTGTTGCTCGCGCTGCGCCATAGCAAACACCTCCCAACACCATCGTGTCAGGAAACGAACGTCGCAGCCTCCGCACGTCCACACCGGTTATCGCGGTCAAACCAAAAGCTGACCAAAACCTTGCGGAAAAGTGTCCATTTATTCAGGCACACGTCGACAAATGAACTGTTTATCGCCTAATGCCCAGATAGAAAAAGACCGACGATGCAAAATCACCGCCGGTCTATACACAACATTATTCGTGATCTTGGTAAATCTCACGTGGAGCGAGCTCGGAATGCTTGCGTTTTAAGGTCTTAGGGGCCTTATACGTGTTGCTCTCGAAGTCGATATACTCGGTCTGTTTGAGCAAACGCTCAATCATCTCCTCGTGATCGAACAGCTCCCATGCCTCATGCACGGCATCGAGCTTGGCATGCGTCTCGGGACGACGCGGCATAAACAGCGTGCAGCAATCGGGCGCTGCCTCGGTCGAGATATCAAACGTGCCGATTTCCTCAGCACGCGCGATGATCTCCTGCTTATCAGAACCAATGAGCGGACGGAACACGGGGATCTTGACGGCCTCGTTGACGGCCATGATGTTCTCAAGCGTCTGGGAAGCAACCTGACCGAGTGATTCACCGGTCACGATAGCCTTGGCGCCCTCGATATGCGCAATGCGCTCGGCAACCGAATACATAATGCGACGGTACATGATCACGCGCAGGTTGCTGGGGCAGGTCACCGAGATCTCGCGCTGGCAGTCGCCAAACGGGACAACGTACAGGCGACCGATCTGAACGCCCGGCTCAAGCGCACGGATGATGTCCTGCACCAAATACTCGCTCGTATCAGGCGTCTGCGGACGACCGGAGAAATGTACCGGCACGCACACCGCGCCGCGACGCGCGAGCATCCAGGTCGCCACTGGGGAATCGATACCCGAAGAAAGCAGCGTCACGACCTTGCCGGCAGAACCCACCGGCAGACCGCCCACGCCGCGCTCGGAGCGTGCGTACACGTAAACGCTACCCTGGACCACCAGCACGTGCACCATTGCGTCGGGGTCGTGCATCTGGACCTTTTTATCGGGAAACGCCTCGCACAACACCTCTCCCACCTGACGATTGATATCAATCGAGGTGAGCTCGTAGTCGGTGTTAGAGCGCTTGGCATGCACCTTAAACGACTCAAAGGGACCAAACTCGCGCAGCGCCTTCACGGCGGCGGCGCAGTACTCCTGCGGGTCGCGGTTCGTGTGATATGCCAGGGACACGCGAGCAACGCCGGGGACGGTGCGAATGACGCGCGCCGCCTCATCGGCCTGATGCTCGTTAAAGGTCACGAGGATATAACCGGAAATTCGAGACACGGCATTCACGGAAAAGGCGGCCAAGGCCGCCTTGATGTTATCCATGAGGATATGCTCAAAATGTGCGCGGTTCTTGCCCTTTAGTCCAACCTCGTGATAGTGGACCAGGCAGACGCGGGCTGCCATTTAGGCTTCAGCAACCTTGTGGCCGAGCGCCTTCTCGTAACGGGCCTCGTCATAAGAGATGTCGCCGTCGACAATCTCATCCATAGCCATCGAGATGGTATCGGCACCGGAAAGCCCGATGGTGATGTCATCGACATCCTGAACGGCAAGCACGCGGTTGTGCTGGCCACGCAGCATGCTATTGATGTCGCAGGCGCGCTTGGAGGCAAGCGAAGCAAGCAGGAAGCGGTTGTGATCGGTCTTCTCCAGAAGATCGTCAATGCAAGGCTTTACAACGGACACGGACCTCAGATCCTTTCATGCATATCGAGAACGCGAACGAGTTCATCGGTCGCGCGGTCGAGATCGTCATTCACCACGACGTCGTCGTAGCGGTCGGCAAGGGCAAGTTCATCGGCGGCGTTTGCCATACGCAGCTCGATCGTCTCGGGCGTCTCAGTACCGCGGCCGACCAGGCGATCGCGAAGCACCTCGAGCGAAGGCGGTTTGATAAAGATCAACACGGCCTCGGGGAAACGCTCCTTGACCTGCAGGGCTCCCTGGACATCGATCTCCAAGATCAGAGAGGAGCCAGAGGCGAGCTTGGATGTGACCTCACTCACC
Organism: uncultured bacterium; assembly: GCA_905216075.1. GTDB lineage: Bacteria > Actinomycetota > Coriobacteriia > Coriobacteriales > Coriobacteriaceae > Collinsella. The sequence goes on from CAJMSO010000159.1 coordinate 2,944, forward strand.
AACGTGCCGTAGCAGTTGCCGTGGACCTCAGCCCACTCAACAAACTCACCGTTTGCCACGCGGCGGTCGAACTCCTCGCGCGTCAGGAAAAAGTAGTTGACGCCGTCGACCTCACCTTTGCGTGGTGCTCGCGTGGTAGCCGAAACCGTCAGGCCCAGGTTAGAGCGACGCTCGCGCACACGAGTGACGAGCGTGCCCTTGCCCGCGCCTGACGGTCCAGAAATCACAAAGAGCTTTGAATCCTGAGCGCTCACTTATTTGGTCAGCTGCTCGAGGAGCTGCTCGCGCTGACGGACGCCGAGGCCCTGGACGCGACGGGTAGCGGAGATGCCGAGCTCCTCCATGATCTTGGCGGCCTTGGCCTTGCCATAACCGGGGAGAGACTCGATGAGGGTGGAAACCTTCATGCGGGAAGCGATGGGGTCATCGGAGTTGAGCACGGACTCGAGGGACTTCTCGCCCTTCTTGATCTGCTCACGGAGCTCTGCGCGAGCGTGACGCGCGGCGGCAGCCTTCTCAAGAGCCTGCTTGCGCTGCTCGTCGGTAAGCTGAGGGAGTGCCATTCGAACCTCCAAATAGTTGGGTTATATCTGATGCAATAATTGGCATTTTAGCACGTCAAACGCACTAAATGCCCAATCGACGGCACCATAGGTTAGACGATACCTGCGAAAAGTGCAATATACGGAGGTCAAAGTTGAGCCCCTGACCTGCGATTCCACACAAAGGATGGGAAAGTTTTCGCAGGCACAGGGGCTAATTTGTGCTAATGAGACCCAAAAGTGGTGACTTGAGGGAATCTTTTAGGCGACGTTTTCGACCAACTCGGCAACGATAGCGTCAAATGCGGCGACCGGGTCGTCGGCTCCGGTGATGGGTCGGCCCACGACGATGTGGCTCGCACCGCGCTCGATAGCCTGGGAGGGCGTCGCCACGCGGGATTGATCGCCCAGGGCGGCACCCACCGGACGAACGCCCGGAGTCACGATCAGTGCGTCGGGGCCGAGCAGCTCGCGCATGTCATGAGCCTCCATCGGAGAGCACACGATGCCATCGATACCGTTGGCCTGGGCAAGCTTTGCCAGGCGGGCGGCTTCCTCGGCGACGGACGACTCGACACCGATCTCGGTCAGCGCATCCTGGTTCATGCTCGTGAGCACGGTGATGGCGACAAGCTTGGCACGATCCTCGCGCGCCTCCGCGGCACCCTCACGACACGCAGCGAGCATGGCGCCAGAACCCAGGCCATGGACCGAGAGCAGGTCGGCACCGGCAAGCGAGGCCGAACGGGCGGCACCGCGTACCTGATGCGGAATGTCATGGAACTTGAGGTCGAGGAAGACCTTAAAGCCAAGATCCTTGAACGTCTTGACGATCTCGGGTCCCTCAGCGTAATAGAGCGTCATGCCGACCTTAAGCCAAACGGCATGACCAGAAAGCTCGTGGGCGAGCTCGAGCGCACGCTCACGGTCGCAGTCGAGGGCGACGATAACGCGGTCGCGGGCGTCGGTCTCTAGCATTCGAAAGCACCTACCAGCTCGTTGATGTCCTTCACGCCCTGGGACTCTGCCCAGGCCTCGAGCTCGTGCGCGATCTTAATCGAGGCGCACGGATCGACGAAATTGGCCATGCCGACCGACACGCAGGTGGCGCCGGCCAGGATAAACTCGGCCGCATCTTCGCCCGTCATGACGCCGCCGACACCGTTGATGGGGATATGGACGGCCTGGGCGACCTCCCAGACCATGCGCACGGCGATGTGGTGGCACAGCGGGCCCGAAAGGCCGCCCTTGGGCTTGGCCACGCGGGACTTGCGGGTATGAACGTCGATGGCCATGCCCTGGATGGAGTTGATGACCGAAAGGCCGTCGGCGCCGGCGGCCTCGAGAGCCTTGGCAATCTCGGCGACGTTAACCGGAGCCATCTTTACGAACAGCGGCTTATCGGTCAC
>CAJMSO010000160.1 GCA_905216075.1 uncultured bacterium
GCGTCGATGCCGGCAAGGATCCCAAGGGTCCCAACACCATGGGTCTTTCCGACGGCTCCAGCTCCACGATCGGTGACCTCAACAACAATACGTCCGAGGACTACGCATATGACACCGCGACCTCGTCGGGTGGCTCGGACGATTCCGACGATTCGAGCGACGGCTCCGATTACTACGAAGAGCCCACCGGTGACGGCAACGGCTACGAAGCCAACTACTAGGGTTACGCGGGCTTACCAGCCCGCGTAACGGCTCGACGCTGCGCGCCGCCCAGAACGACAATTTGTCATTCAAAAGGCAGGGCATGACCAGAAGGTCAATGCCCCGCCTTTTTCATGCCAACTTGTTCGCTCTGGACGTCGCTCGCTGACGTTGATTCAACCAGCGATGCCGACTACACCCCTTGCACCAAAAATCGCCCCGTTCTCGGTTGAGGACGGGGCGATTCGTCTTTTAGGCTTGTGCAGCCAGGCTTATGCGAAGCGGGCGACGAGCTCCTGCAGGACGTCAGTCATCTTGATGAGCGAGCTGACCGGGACAAACTCGTTGACGCCGTGGTAGCAGTAGCCGCCCGTGGAAAGGTTGGGGCAGGGCAGGCCGCGGAACGACAGCTGCGCACCGTCGGTACCACCGCGAATCGGCAGCACCTGGGGCTCAATGCCGCAGGCAAGGTAGGCTTCCTTGGCGACATCGATAAGCTCAGGGTAGTCACGCACGATCTCGGCCATGTTGCGGTACTGCTGCTTGATCTCGACCGTCACGAGTTCCTCGCCCAGGCGCTGGTTGAGCAGGGCTGCGGCAGATTCAATCAGCGCGAGCTTCTGCTGGAACTTTGCCGCGTCGTGGTCGCGAACGATATAGCGCGCCGTAGCGTGGTCGACGGTTGCAGACACGCCCTCAAGATGATAGAAGCCCTCGTAGCCCTCGGTGTATTCCGGGCGCTGCGCATAAGGGAGCAGCGCGTTAAAGTCGCAGAACAGATTGCCCGCGTTGACCATGCGGCCCTTGGCGTCACCGGGATGGATGGACTGGCCCTCAAAGCGAACGGTTGCCTCGGCGGCGTTAAAGCACTCCCACTCCAGCTCGCCAACGGGACCGCCGTCGACCGTGTAGGCGTACTTGCAGTCAAAGGCCTCGATATCCAACAGCTCGGCGCCGTGACCGATCTCCTCGTCCGGGCAAAAACAAATGCCGAGTGCGGGGTGGGGCAGCGAGGGGTCCTGAGCGATACGCGCGACAAGCGCCATGATCTCGGCGACGCCGGCCTTGTCGTCAGCACCCAGCAGTGTGGTGCCGTCACTGCAGACCAGGTCCTCACCCACCAGGTCGTTCAGGGCGGGAAGCTTGGCGGTGCTCATGGCCACGGGCTTGCCGTCAACGGTGCCGCAGACCAGGTCGCCGCCTTCGTAGTGTACGATGTGCGGTTTCACGCCGGCACCCGGTGCAACTTCGGTGGTGTCGAGATGGGCGATCAGGCCCAGGGCGGGCTTGTCCTCAGCGCCCGCACTTGCGGGGATATGCGCGCAGACATAGGCGTGCTCGGTCACGTGGGCATCTTCCGCACCAAGCTCGCGCAGCTCTTTAGCCAGCACGTTGGCAAGGTCAAACTGAACGGCGCTCGAGGGTACCTGGTCGCAGTTTGCATCCTCGGACTGCGTGTTGATCTGGACGTAGCGCAAAAAGCGCTCGAGGACATCGGGGTTCGTGGTGGTGTTTTCCATAAAGACCGCTCCAATCTTGGTCGTCGTGTGCAACAAGAACTCTAGCACGGTATGCCACGGCATACCGCGACACTTGGATGGGGTAGAATCAGCCTTTGAACGCAGAAGGGACGGAAGGTCATGGATACGACAAATAGCTCGCGCGAACTGCATCTGACGGTGGCGAACGAAGACTACTTGGAGTGCATGGTTCGCATTGAAAGCGAAGAGGGGGAAACCAACGGTGTGCGATCGGTCGACATCGCGCAGCGCCTTGGCGTCTCCAAGGCATCGGTCAATAAAGCGGTTTCGGCGCTCAAGGCATCCGAGCTTGTCGAGCAATCGCACTACGGCAAGGTAATCCTGACCGATCGCGGCCGCGAGGTTGGCACGGCTATCTGGTACCGTCATCGCCTCATCCGCACGTTTTTGGTTCAGGAGCTCGGTGTCGAATTTGAGCGAGCCGATTCCGAGGCCTGCATGATGGAGCATGCTCTATCCGAGGACACGATGAACCGCTGGCTCGCCTATCTCGAAAAGCAGGGAATCAGCGTCGGGGAATAGCGGGATATATATGGATACGAGTTATTACAACCGCTTTGGTGCCGAGGAACTTACGCGCCGCTTGTCGAGCGAGACCTTGTTGGCGCAGGGCCCCATGGGCAGTGTTCTGTTGAGTGAGTACGATGCCGCCGACATTCCACCGGCGTTTTGGAATCTGGCAGAGCCGCAGACCGTTTCGCGTATCCATCGCTTGTATGTCGCCGCCGGCGCGCAGGTGCTCATTACCAACACCTTTCAGGCATCAAGCTATGCCCTCAAGCACGACCAGATTGCGCCGTCCGTGGCGGAGGTCAATCGCGGGGCCGTCGATGATGCCCGCCAGGCGCACCCTCAGCTGCTGCTGGGCTCGATGGGCCCGATCGGTATTGAGTGGTTTGCCGAGGACTCTGCCGAGTATCGTGAAATCCGAGGCATTGCGCGCGAACAAGCGCACGCCTTGCTCAATGCTGGTGTTGACGGTCTGCTGATCGAGACGGTGACGTCTATCCGTAATTTGCAGCCCATGCTTGCCGGCGCCCGAGATGCCGCCGACGGTATGCCTGTTCTGGTGAGTTTTGTCGTTGACGATAAAGGCGACCTGTTGGGCGATGGCCTCAACATCGAGGCAGCCGTTTTGTACGCCGAAAAACACGGCGCAAACTCGGTTGGTGTTAATTGCTGTTCGCTTGCGGCCGCGAACGCGGCGGTGCCCAGGACGGTTGCATCGGCGACTACTCCCGTCACGGTGCGTCCCAACGTAGGCGATCCGGTCCAGACTCAGGATGGCCCCGTATGGCACGAGAACCCCGAAGCTTTCGCGCGCGCATGCATCGAATGGAGACATGCCGGTGCCGCAATGGTGGGCAGTTGCTGTGGAACCACGGCAATCACTACGGCAGCGATGGCCGAGGCGCTCGATATATAAAGGGCAAAACCGCTCCATACGGGGCGGTTTTTTATTGCTTGCATGTCCTCGGCAGCATTTGCCCAAATGGTGAATGCTGGTGCCGGCAGGTTGCCGAGTGCATGTTGCGGGTATACCGCATGCGTACCATGATCCAAACACTGTGAGGTGTCTGCGCGTGTGCGCGATAATTCATTTTGGAACTGACGGTTGGCGCGCTCGCGTCGATGAGGACTTCACTGCCGATAATGTTGCCCGTATCGCCGACGCCGTCGGCGAGTTGTGGCAAAAGACCAATCCGGGCAAAACGGTATATATAGGGTTCGACAACCGGCCTCTGGCGCGCGAGTTCGCTGAGCTTGCGGCGGGCGTGCTAGCAGCGCACGAGCTGGACGCCGTGCTCGCTTCGCGACCTGTTCCGACCCCTGCCCTTACGTGGGCGGCGGCTTATGACGGTGAGGCGTGCGGCGCGCTCATGGTGACGGGGTCCCATCATCCGCAGGGTTATCTGTGCCTCAAGATTCGCATGGGTGACGGCTCGACCGCCAACCAGGATGTCATCGAAGAGCTCGAAGAGACCATGGCTCCCGAGCCAATGGGGATCGAGGGGCAATATCGCACCGCGGATATCATTCCTGACTATATGCAGGCGGTGGCATCATTTGTCGATGCCGAAGCCATCCGCGCCGCGCACCTGCGCGTGGTTGTTGATCCCATGGGCGGCGCAGCCCAGGGCTATCTAGCTGACTTGCTGCGCGAGCTTGGCGTTGAGGTGCACGAGATTCACGCCGGGCAGGCGTCTGACCAAGAAGATATCTGCCCCGACCCCGTTGAGCCTTGGGTGGACGCTTGCGAGCGCACGGTTATCGAGGACGGAGCTTGCGCTGGCCTGGTGACCGACGGCGACGCCGACCGTATCGGCGCGGTTGACGAGCGCGGAAGATATATACATCCGCATCAGATCATGGCGCTCGTTTTGGGCGACTTAGTTCAATTTCGTAACTTGGAGGGGCGCGTCGTCGTCAACCTTTCATGCTCGACGCTCGTGCGTCGCATTGCCGAGGCGCTTGGCTGCCGCGTGACCGTCAAACCAGTCGGTTTCAAATATATAGCGGCGGAGATGAAAAAGGGCGGCGTCCTCATAGGCGGCGAAGAAGCCGGTGGTATCGGCATCGCCGCGCATATGCCCGAGCGCGATGGAATCCTCGCCTGTCTGATTCTGTGTGAGCTTATGGCAAAGACGGACGCGCCTTTGGGCGTTCTGGTCGACCAACTCGAGGACAGTTTTGGTAAGACGAGTTACGGTCGACGCGATTTGCGCCTTGAGGCCGAAGATGCCGAAACGTTACGAACCCTGCTGCCGGGCGTAAACCCCAAGTCGATTTGTGGCAAGGTGCCGCAAAACGTTAGTCATATGGATGGCTTGCGTTTGGCATTCGAGGATGACACGTGGCTGCTGGTCCGTCCTAGCGGGACCGAACCAGTGGTGCGCGTCTACGCCGAGGGGTTCTCGGTGGAAGAACGTGATGAGTTGCTCGATGCTGGCTGTGCTTTAGCTAGGGGGACGTATCCGCTTTAACCATGAGACTGCCTTATATAAAGAGATGCTCGGCGAGCGGTAGTTAACGGCTGGCAAACGTTAGTCGGATCCCAAGATGTGTAGGAAATGTGTACGCCCAGATTCCCGTCCCCGGGGCCCCTCCGGTCTGGCAATATATCTCCTTGCCGCGCGGCCCGGTCGGACCG
>CAJMSO010000161.1 GCA_905216075.1 uncultured bacterium
GGCGGGCGTGTGCACCGTCATTGCCGGCTGCATCGTGGGGCTCGATATTGCCGAGTGGGGTACGGTCATCATCTGCTGCGGCCTGGTGATTCACGGCGAGTTGTGCAATACCGCCATGGAGGCGATTGTCGACCTCGCGACCCAGGAGCTGCATCCACTGGCCAAGCGCGCGAAGGATATCGCCGCCGCCTCTGTATACGTTCTTTCCATTACCGCCGCGATCGTGGGCGTGCTTGTCTTTGCCCACGCGCTCGACTTTATTTAGAAAGGGATTCCCATGTCCGACAATATGCAGCCTGCCGATGAGATTTTGGACGACGAGTCCCTGGACGCGGTGGATACCGAGGAGCTCAAGGATGTCGAGGAGTTCGACCCGTTTGAGGGTATGAGCGACGAGGAACTCGACGCCCTGTGCGACGAGGACGACAACCTCGCGGGCTTTGGTGACGTTGAGCCCGGTTTCCGCAGCGGCTTTGTGGCCCTGGTCGGTCGTCCCAACGCTGGCAAGTCTACGCTGCTTAATGCCTGCTATGGCAAAAAGGTCGCCATCACCTCGCCGGTGGCCCAGACGACCCGCCGCCGCATGCGCGCCGTCGTCAACCGCCCCGGCTACCAGCTGGTCTTTGTCGATACCCCGGGTATTCATAAGCCCAAGGACGGCTTGGGATCCGAGCTCAACAAGAGCGCGTTGTTCGAGCTGAACGATGTCGATGTTGTCGCGTTTTTGATTGATGCCACCAAACCTATCGGCAGGGGAGACGCCTGGGTTGCCGAGCGCGTCAAGAACGCTCGTTCCAAGAAGGTCCTGGTGCTCACCAAGGCCGATGAGGCCGACCCCGCACAGGTCATGGAGCAGCTTAAGGCAGCCCACGAACTCATGGAATATGACGACGAGATCGTGACGTCGTCGGTCAAGAACTTCAACGTCGATGCATTTATCGAGACCGTTGCGCACTTTTTGCCTGAGGGTCCGCGTTGGTTCCCCGAGGACATGGGTACCGACGCTTCCGACGAGACGCTCGTTGCCGAGTTTGTGCGCGAGAAGGTCTTGCGCCGCACCCGTGATGAGATCCCGCACTCCGTTGGCGTGATCTGCGATGCGCTCGAGCAGACCAAGAAGGTGCTTCGCGTGCACGCCACCATTTGCGTCGAGCGCGAGGGCCAAAAGGGCATCATCATCGGCAAGGGCGGCGAGATGATCAAGCATATCGGTATCGACGCCCGTCGCGATCTTGAGCGCATCTTTGGCACGCAGGTCTTTTTGGAGCTGGACGTGAAGGTCAAGGCCGGCTGGCGTGACGACGAGGCCCAGATTCGCCGCTTTGGCTACAACGCCGAGGACTAAGGACGCGCGGCGCGCATGGCAGGCTCCCGGACATATCGCACCAAGGTGCTCGTCCTCGACAAGACGAAGCTCAAAGAGACCGACCTGATCTTGACGATGCTTGACGAGCGGGGGCGGCAGGTTCGTGCCGTGGCAAAGGGCGCCCGCAAACCCGGCGGACGCCTGGCTGCGCGCTGCGAGCTGTTCTGTACGGTCGATATGCTGCTCGCACATGGACGGTCACTCGACGTGGTTTCCCAGGCCGAGCTTATGGAGGCGCCGCTCGGCGCTGCGCCCGATTATGAGACGACCTGCGCCGCAAGCGCGATCGCCGAGGTCGCGCGTGTGTGCTCGTTCGAGGACGCCGAGGACCCGTTTACCTTTGCCATAACGCAGCGAGCTCTTGCCCTGGTGGGCAGCGGGCTCGACACGGCTCATATGGACCTACTTGTGGCGGCATATGTCTTTAAGCTGCTGTCGCACGTTGGCTATCGACCCGATTTTTCGGCCTGCGTGCTGTGCGGAGACCCCATGCTGTCGTATTTTTCGCCCCAGGCGGGCGGTCTCATGTGCGGGTCGTGCGCGTCGAGCGTTCCGGGTGCCGAGCTGGTGTCGACCGGTGAGGTCGCGTGGCTGCGCGCCCTCATGTCGATGACCTTCGATGCGCTTATGGCCGAGAAAATCGACCCGCATACGGCGGCGTTCTTACTCGGGCTTTCGCATGTGTGGGCGGCGACGCATACCGACCAGCGCCTCCGTGCGATGGAATTCATGTTGGGTCGGTGATGATGCGCAGGCGCGGGCTGCTTGTGGTAACATATCGGCCTGTTGGTACCTCGACCTTGGTTGCTCGCTCCACCGGCGGCTTCCCAGTCCGAGGCGAATCGAGTCGCCCGTGGGCGACGTAAAACGAAAGGTGAAACAATGACTGTTTCCAAAGAGCGCAAGGCTGAGCTGACTGCCCAGTTCGGTAACACCCCGGTCGACACCGGCAACCCCAAGGTTCAGGTCGCCATCCTGTCCGAGCGCATCAAGGAGCTGACCGAGCACATGAAGTCCCACCAGAAGGACTTCCACACCCGTCGTGGCCTGCTCATGCTCGTCGGCCGTCGTCGTCGTCTTCTCTCCTACATCAAGAAGAACGACATCGTCGAGTACCGTGAGCTCATCAAGGCTCTGGGCATCCGCGACAACATCCAGTAAGGATTTGTACATGCTAAGAGCGTCCTGCGCAGCGGGGCGCTCTTTTTGTGTAAGGGCGTGAATAATCACGCTCTGAAGCGTGGCGGGGGCAGGGGGCCCGCGTCACATGAGAAGCCCGCAGGCAAGGGGCCTGTGGGGTAAAGGAGAACAATGACACTCGTATCCAAGACCTTTGAGCTGTACGGCAAGACCTACACCTTTGAGTCGGGCGAGCTTGCCAAGCAGGCCACCGGCGCGTGCCTGGTCAAGCAGGGCGACACCACGATGCTCGACACCGTGGTCGTCTCCAAGGAGCGCAAGAATTACGACTTCTTCCCGCTGACCGTCGACTTCAACGAGAAGATGTACGCCGCCGGCCGCATCCCGGGTGGTTACCTCAAGCGTGAGGGCCGTCCCAGTGAGAAGGCCACGCTCACCGCGCGCATGATCGACCGCCCGATTCGCCCGAGCTTCCCGGACGGCTTCCGCAACGAGGTACACATCGTCGCTACCTCGCTCGTCGCCGACCAGGTCAACCCCTTCGACGTCATCAACGTCATGGGTGCTTCCCTGGCCATGACGCTCGGCGGCGTTCCCTTCGAGGGCCCGCTTGCCTGCGTGCGCATCGGCCGTAACGTGGAGACCGGCGAGTTTATCGTCAACCCCACCTACGAGGAGCGCGAGAGCTCGGATCTGGACCTGGAGCTGGGCGGATCCGCCGACTTCATCTCGATGGTCGAGGCCGGTGCCGAGGAGATCTCCGAGGACGACATGCTCGCCGCCATGAAGTTTGGCCAGGAGGCCCTTGCTGCCTTCTGCCAGGCCCAGGACGAGTTTGTCGCCGAGTGGGAGCAGGTCAACGGCCCCATCGTCAAGAAGGAGTACCCGCTCGACCAGCCCGTCGAGGAGGTCCAGGAGCGCATCTTCGCCCACTACGACGAGATGGCTGCCGCCCTTCGCGACGCCGACAAGCTCTCCCGTATCGGCAAGGTCGAGGCTCTGAAGGAGTCCATCCGCGCTGAGTTTACCGAGGAGGAGCAGGCCGCTTGGGAGCGCGAAATCCCCGTTGCGCTCAAGAAGCTCGAGAAGAAGGCCATGCGCACCATGGTCGTAGAGACCGGCGAGCGCGTCGACGGCCGTGCCGCCGATGAGATTCGTCCCATCATGGTGAAGGACAACTACCTGCCGCTCGTTCACGGCTCCGGCCTGTTCCAGCGTGGCCAGACCCAGGTGCTTTCTGTCCTGTCGCTCGGCATGCTCAACGAGGGCCAGCGTCTGGACACCATCGAGCCCACCGAGGGCAAGCGCTACATGCACCACTACAACTTCCCGCCGTTCTGCACCGGCGAGACCGGCCGCATGGGTAGCCCCAAGCGCCGCGAGATCGGCCACGGCAACCTTGCCGAGCGCGCTCTGCTCCCGGTGCTTCCCGATGAGAACGAGTTCCCCTACGCTATCCGTGTGGTCTCCGAGGTCATGGAGTCCAACGGCTCCTCTTCGATGGCTTCGACCTGCGGCTCCACGCTCGCCCTTATGGACGGCGGCGTGCCCATTAAGCGCCCGGTCTCCGGTATCGCCATGGGCCTGATCCAGGAGGAGGGCAAGACCGTGGTCCTGTCCGACATTCAGGGTCTCGAGGACTTCCTGGGCGACATGGACTTTAAGGTCACCGGTACCACCGAGGGCATCACCGCCCTGCAGATGGATAACAAGGCCACCGGCCTAACCTTCGACATCCTGGCCCGCGCCCTGCAGCAGGCCAAGGAGGGTCGCGCCTTCATCCTGCAGAAGATGCTCGATGTGATTCCCGAGCCGCGTCACACCACGCGCAGCACCGCTCCGCGCATCGTTTCGATCCAGGTTCCGACTGATAAGATTCGCGACGTCATCGGTTCCGGCGGCAAGGTCATCCGCGGCATCCAGGACGAGACCGGCGCTTCGGTCGACATCCAGGAGGACGGCACCGTCTTTGTCGGCGGCACCGGCGAGTCCGTCGACCAGGCCGTCGAGCGCATCAAGCTCATCATCAAGGTTCCCGAGCCGGGCGAGGAATACACCGGTCGCGTGGTCTCCATCCAGCCCTTCGGCGCCTTCGTCAACCTGCTGCCTGGTAAGGACGGCTTGCTGCATATCTCCCGCGTCGCCAAGGATCGTGTGGAGAAGGTCGAGGACGTCCTCAACGTGGGCGACGAGGTCAAGGTCGTCGTTATCGAGGTCGACGATCGCGGCAAGATCTCGCTTGATCGTCTTGACAAGCCCGAGGCCCCGGCTCGCGCCGAGGGTGCCTCCGAGGGCGACGGCGAGCACTTCCAGCGCCGTGAGCGTCCGCGTCGCGAGCGCTCCGAGCGCAGCGACCGTCCGCGCCGCCCCGGCGACAACGGA
>CAJMSO010000162.1 GCA_905216075.1 uncultured bacterium
CGGTTTAGTTCCCGCGCCCGAAATCTCGGCCGTATGGCGAGCCTGCGCCAAGCGGGCCCGTGCGTTACCCATGAGGTACGGATATGTCGCGTGCTCGTTGAGCGCCTTGCGCATGCGCTCGAGTACGTGTGTATTGATGTCGCCGGGGCAGTCGCCAAAGTAGGCCGGCACCCGGCCCTTGACCTGCGTGGCAAAGACGGTGTGGCGCTTCCAGTCCACTTCCTCGACAATCCAGCAGTGTCCGGCGATGGCGATGCGCTCACCGGGCGGTGGCGGATTGACGATCGTGCCCAACTCGGCCGACTCGCTGCGAACGGTGAACTCCTCGTTTTCCTGGAACACGGCGTAAAACTTAAAGTTGTTAATGATGCGCTCGCCCGCGAGGCCCACAATGAGCCCACCGCCCTCGGTGACCTGGATGTGGTCGATCTTGATGAGGTGGCGCAGCAGTACGCGATAGTCATCGGCCGAGACGCGGTGGAAATAGCTGAGCGTGAGCACGCGCTGGGCAAGTTCGGCAGGCGTGAGCTCGCCGGTGCTGGCGAGGGTCGACATGGTTTGGTGATAGAGCAGGCTGTAGGGGAGTCGATCGAGCTCGGGCGGCTCGACCCACTTTTCCTCGCGATAGAGTTGTACGAGCGCGATGCCCTGGAGGAGCTTCCAAGGTATCGTTTCAGGCATCATCGTGCGCGGCTCGGGCTCTTCCTCGCGCATGACAAACCACATCTCGGGCGGAAGATCGCGGCGTCCCGTGCGCCCCATGCGCTGCAAAAAGGAGCTGACGGTAAACGGTGCATCGATCTGGAACGCGCGCTCCAGGCGACCGATATCAATGCCGAGCTCCAGCGTGGAGGTGGTGACGGTTGTCTGTGCCTGTTCCTCGTCGCGCATGAGCTCTTCTGCCGTCTCGCGTAGCGATGCCGAGAGGTTGCCGTGATGGATAAGGAAGTGGTCGGGCTCGTGCCGGCTCTCGCAGTAGCTACGCAGCATGGAGCATACGGCCTCTGCCTCCTCGCGCGAGTTGGCAAAGACCAAGCACTTTCGGCCGCGCGTGTGCTCAAAGATATATCCCATACCGGGGTCGGCGTTGTCTGGTGCTGTATCGGTGGGGTTGAGTAATGCTTGTTCGGGTGCTTGGGGGATGTCGACTTCGCCCTCGGGGGCCGAGGAAGCTTGGCGGTCCTTGGGAGCGGCCTTGCCCTGTGCCCGCTCACGACGTTGACGGCGCTCCTCTTGTGTGAGCTGTCCGCTGTGACGCATGTCTTGGGCGCCGGCGGGCAGTGCCGCGGATGCCGCCGCATCGATGCGCTCGCACGCAAGCACTTCGGCCTCTTGAGGACCTGTACCCATGAATCCCCGCTGCTGCGCCTGGGGGCCCGAGTTGTAGAAGTGCTCCATGGAGATACGCCACACGCGGCGCGGCTCCTCAAAGCGGGGGATGACGCAGTCGCGTCCCGTTCCCTGCGACAAGAAGGCACCCGTGCGTTCCGGGTCCCCGATGGTGGCCGAAAGGCCGATGCGCCTGGGCCGCACGCCCGCCATGCGCGAAAGACGCTCGATAAGGCAGAGCGTCTGCCCGCCGCGGTCACCGCGCATGAGCGAGTGGACCTCGTCGATGACCACATAGCGCAGGTCGCAGAACATACGCGGAATTGCCATGTGCTTGTGGATCAGGAGTGCCTCGAGTGATTCGGGCGTAATCTGTAGGATGCCGCTTGGCTTTTTGATGAGCTTTGCCTTGTGCGACTGCGAGACATCGCCGTGCCAGTGCCAGACGGGGATATCGGCCTCTTCGCACAGATCGTTGAGGCGAACGAACTGGTCGTTGATGAGTGCCTTGAGGGGGCCAATATAGAGGGCGCCAACGCTTGCGGGCGGGTTCTCCCAAAACTCGGTCAGGATGGGAAAGAAGGCTGCCTCGGTTTTGCCGGAAGCTGTGGATGCCGTCAGGAGCACATTGTCTTGCGTGTTGAAGATGGCATCTGCCGCCGCAACCTGGATGGAGCGCAGACTCTCCCAATCGTGGGAGTAGATGAAGTCTTGGATAAACGGAGCATATCGGTCAAAGGCGTTCACGGGGCCTCCCCTCAAATACGAATCTCTCAACGCGGTGGGCAGTGGCTTGCTGCATTAATGCCTCGACGTTTGCCCAGATAAACCTGCCAAAATAAACCTGTCCATTTTTGGCAGGTTAGATGGTGAATTCGGCGAAGTTACGGTCGCCGCCTGCGGTATCGGTGTCGCCTGTTGCGGTTGCTGGCGCCAGCGCGTCACCGCCGACGCTTTGCAGCAGCTCGGCTACGTTGGCGTCGGGGTTCTGGCATAGGATGTCGAGCAGCTCGATAAAGTCACGAATGACCTCACGGGGCGTCAGATGCGTATCGGCTCCCACGCGGCCGAACTCAATCTTGAGAAAGTCAACCAAGTCGCTCTCGGTAAGCGTGGGCGTCCAGCCAAAGTATCCGGCATGGATCTGCATGAGTTTTTCGATCAGCACCAGCAACTCCTCGTAGGTGAGTGGCTGCAGGCGGATGATGGGCGCGAGCATGTCCTTAAGGTCCTCGCGTGCAAAGCGGCCTTGAGCGAGTCGGCTGCGCAGGGCTTCGTAGGAGAACACGCCACGGCGGCGGTCTTCGATGGAGGTTGGCGTGCCGCCCATGATCATGCCCAGGTATTGCGCCTTGCCCTGGAGCGTGTCGTTGTACATGGTCAGGATCTTCTCGTAGTTGTATTGGCGCGTGATTGCGTTGGGAATCTTGTACAGATTCACGAGTTCGTCGATGAGCACCAACATGCCCTTGTAGCCGCTGCAAACCAAAAAACGCGCGATGAGTTTGACGTAGTCGTACCAGTCGTCATCGCTGATGATGGTCGAGGAGCCCAGCTCGGCGCGTGCCTCACTCTTGGTGCGGTACTCGCCGCGAATCCATTTGGTCACGCGGCTCATGGCTTCTTCGTCGCCCTCGGATACGGCCGCGCGGTAGCGGCGGAGCATGCGGGCGAAGTCGAAGCCGTGGACCATCTCCTCGAGCGGGGCCAGTTGGGCATTGACGGCAGACTCATCGGCATCGGCACACGAGGCGACCCAGCGATCCAGGATAAGGTTGAGCGCACCGCCCTCGGGGCGCGTTTTAGTCGATATGTTGCGGATGAGCTCACGGTAGGTGGCAAGGCCCTGTCCCTGGCCGCCCTGCAGGCGGCGCTCAGGGGATAGGTCGGCATCGGCGACGACGAAACCCTCACCCATGGCGTGCGTGCGGATGGTCTGAAGCAAAAAGCTCTTGCCGGCGCCGTAACGACCGACTAGAAAGCGGAAGCTTGCGCCACCGTCGGCAATGAGGCTCAGGTCAGTGAGCAGGGCGCGGATTTCGACCTCGCGCCCTACGGTGATGTAGGGAAGACCGATGCGCGGGACCACGCCGCCCTTGAGCGAGTTGAGAATGACGGCAGCGACGCGCTTGGGCACGCGGGGTGCTGCGGATGCGGTATCACTCATAGTTTAGGTATCCTCTCACGTCTGCTTCGTAGTCCTCGATAATGCGCGGTCCTGCCGCGCCAAATTCAATTACGGTGTCACCCACCAGGTCAAAGAGCGCCTCGTTGATGGTATCGACGAGCATGTCCTCGCTCTGCCCCGACCTCTCCACCGCCAATGCCGCCTGCGCCGTGTTCTGCTCGAGCAGCGCGCGGAGATAGGCGTCTGCAGCAGGCGCAAGTTCGTTCGTGGCGTCAGCGGGCGCAGCAGCTGCGAACACGGGCGTCGGCACAAGAAGCGGCGCCACGACACCAAACTGTTCGGTGGAAATGGTTGGCTCGTCGGTTTCGTTGCGCTCCGTGGGCGCCGCGATCGGCTCGGCCATCACGTCGGCCGCGGGCTTGGCTTCCGGTTGCTCGGGTTCCGCCGTATCGACCTCTGTGGGCACATCGTCCTCGCGTTCCTCATCAATCAAAAGCGCCTCACGCGTTTGTGCGGCGGCGTTCCGAATGTGCCCCAGCTGGCTCAAATCGATATCGATCTTGACGGGCTGATGTGCGGCATCCCATGAAAGCCATGACACGATCTCGTCATCGATGATCTTGGCCAGATATTTGGGGACCTTTTCTTCCTTAAGGGGATGGGCGGGGTCCAGCGCCAGGCGCAGGCGTTGGTCGCAGGCGCGCATCATTTCACCGAGCTTGCTGCTCTTTTGCCTACTACCGTGGATACGCATACATTCCCAAAAGCCGTTTTGGCAACGGTAGATATGGATGGGATCCAGGCGGTATTCGCAGTCCTCGTGGCGCTCGGGCGCAAAGAATACGGCCGAGGCAAACATGGTGTAGGGCATGGCCGTCTCCTCCCCAAATAAGCTCGCCACGATGCCGGTCTTTCGGTGCGTGTCATAGTAGCGCGCCATACGGACATACACGGCGCACGCCACGTGGCGCAGATCGCGGTGGTGGCTGCGGTCGAGCCGCGAGTTACTTAGGTTGTACGTGGAGAGGGCGTTGATGGCGGCCATGAGTCGCTCCTCGCGCACCTCATCGGGCGGAAGGGGGAGCGTGGGCTCGGAGGTTTTGCGACGCTTGGGGGTCTGGCCGGACGGTGCCGGTGCTGGTACAAGGTCTCGTGCCGCGCGTCGCAGCTCGATAAGGGCATTATCGAACATGACGGTTTTAGAGTCACGAAGCAGCTTGGGGTTGAGCCCATGGAATACGGCGTAATCCTGCAACCACACGCGTGCAAACCGATCAATGCCGGGCTCGAAGGCGCGATAGACATCCCAAAAGGCCTTGATCTTGTTAAAACCGTCGAGCGGGTCATCTACGCCAATGCCGCAAATCAGCTCATAGAGATACAGAAAGGCAAAGGACGTAGACGTTTCCTCGACGGTTCCGCGGCGCA
>CAJMSO010000163.1 GCA_905216075.1 uncultured bacterium
CTAGCGAGGGCAGCGTTAAGGTGCACGGTAACATCGCGCCGCTGATTGAGCTTGGCGCCGGCTTTGACCCCGAGCTGACCGCCCGCGAGAACATCTATCTGAACGGCGCCCTGCTCGGCTATACCAAGGAGTTCATCGACGCCAACTTTGACGGCATTATCGAGTTCGCTGAGCTGCAGAACTTTGTCGATATGCCGCTTAAGAACTTCTCTTCGGGCATGGTGGCGCGTATCGCCTTTGCAATCGCGACGATTACCGAGCCCGATATTCTGATCGTTGACGAGACGCTGTCCGTCGGTGATGTGTTCTTCCAGCAGAAGTGCGAGGACCGCATCCAGCACTTTATCCAGAGCGGCGACGTGACGGTTCTGTTCGTTTCGCACTCCATGGAGCAGGTTGAGCGCATCTGCCAGCGTGCCGTTTGGATTGAGAAGGGTGACCTTCGCATGGACGGCCCGGTCGATGAGGTCTGCAAGGCGTACCGCGAGCAGTTCAACTAGGTTATAATTACTTGCGCCTGACAGGCTTGCGCTTGCTTGGGCGTGCGGTTATTTGCTCCATTAGCTCAGTTGGATAGAGCAGGGGACTTCTAATCCCAAGGTCGACGGTTCGAATCCGCCATGGAGCACCATCGTTTATTAAGCCCAGACCGCTTGGTGGTCTGGGCTTTTTTCATCTTGTGTGTTGCTGGAGCCGAGCGCGAGCAAGCCGCTGCTGTTTGTTGGGGTTGGCATTTTACTTTTCGAGATACTCCCTCAGCAGCTCCAACGCGTGGACGTAGCCCTGCAGGCCCTCGCCGGTGATGGTGGCGAAGCAGGCTAGGCGTACATAGCTCACCTGGCGGAAGTCCTCACGGGTCTCGACAGCGCTAATGTGGACCTCAACAGCCGGGATAGCGACGGCCTTGAGGGCGTCGAGGATCGCCACGCTCGTGTGCGTGTAGGCCGCCGGGTTGATGACGATGCCGTCGACCTTGCCGTAAGCCTCCTGGATCTTGTCGACGATGCTGCCCTCGTGGTTAGACTGGAAGACCTCGACCTCGTCGAAGCCCTGTGCGGTGCCCGCTTCCTGGCAGATCTGCACTAAGCGGTCGTAGTTGTCGCTGCCATAGATGCCCGGCTCGCGAATGCCGAGCATGTTGAGGTTGGGGCCGTTGATGACGAGTGCTTTCATGGTTGCTTCCTTTGCAGTTGATCGATTTGGCGAGGTGGAATGAAAAACCACCACAAAGGTGCCTTTTTCCCTTTTGTGGTGGTTTTTGTTAGAGAGCGGGTGGGAGGGTGTCGAGGAGGGCATGGGCGGTGTTGGCGGCGCAGTCGCGTGAGTCGATGATGTAGTCGGCCCAGGCGCGGTAGCGCGGCATGCGCTGCTCGGCCAGCTTGTCGATGCCGTCGCGGGCGGTGATGGGGCGGCCCTTATGAGCGAGTTCGTTGAGCTTGCGGTTGAGCATCACGATCTGGCTGTTCTGGTGCAGCAGCGGATAGTTTTCGTCGCGCGTGACAACGCCGCCGCCGGTGGAGAGCACCAGGCTACTGCGCTTGGAGATGTCGGCCAGCGCTGCCGTCTCCTGCTCGCGGAAGGCCGCCTCGCCGCGCTCGACGATAAAGTGGGCGCAGGGCATCCCCAGGCGCTCCTCAAGCGCGCGGTCCAAGTCGATGTGCTCGCGACCCGTGAGCAGGGCGATCTGCTCGCCTACACGGGTCTTACCCGAGCCCGGCATGCCAATCAGCGCGATGTTCTGCTCGCGGCGGGACAGGCGTTCCGTTACGTCCAGGATGCGCTCGCGCGGGGTGGCCTGGCCGGTATAGCGCTCGACGGCCTGTGCCGCCTGTGCCACGAGCATCAGCAGACCGCCGATGCAGGGGAGACCGCGGCGCTCGGCCTCGAGCATCAGACCCGTGCGGGCGGGGTTGTAGACAATGTCGATGACGCCCTCGAGCGCATCGAGGCCTTTGAGCGTGCAGGGAGCGTCGGGGCAGTGGGGGAACATGCCGGCAGGCGTGCAGTTGACGAGCAGCGTTGCATCGGACTGCTGCGCGATGTTGCCGTAGTTGACCTCGCTCGTGCGACCCACGGGTACGACGATGGCGCCCAGATCGCCGAGCACCATACTGGCCGTAGTGCCGGCGCCGCCGGTGGCTCCGAGCACGAGAGCTTTCTTGCCGGTAACCTCAACTCCCAGCCCCTCGACCAGGCACTGAAAACCAAAGTAGTCGGTGTTGTCGCCGCGCAGGCGCCCGTCGGGCAGGCGTGTGATGGTGTTGACGTTGCCCATGCGCTCGGCCAGCGGACTCAGCTCGTCCAGGTACTCCATAACGGCGCGCTTGTAGGGAATGGTCACGTTGGTGCCCTCCCATTCGTCGCTGGTCATAAAGGCCTCAAGGTCCTCGGGCTCGCGCTCAAAGCGCACGTACTCGAGCCCAGCGAGCTCTTTGTAGATGGTCGGGGTGTAGCTGTGGCCCAGCACGCGGCCCAGCACGCCGTAGGGACGGGTTGCAGCGGAATCGATCATCTAGAGTACCTCCGTGTAGCTGCCAAAGTAGGTGAAGTTCTCGCACACGTCGTCGATGGAATCAAGCAGGTCGTCGAGGGCCTTGCTGCCAAAGGGACAGTCCAGGTCAAAGTAGAACATAAACTCAAAGTCGCGACCGGGGATGGGACGGCTCTCGAGTTTGATGAGGTTGATGTTGAGCGCGTAGAAGCGCTCGAGCACGCGGTAGAGGGCGCCCGGCTCGTTGGCCGTAGTGAGCATGAGCGAGGTACGGTTGGCGCCGGGGTAGACGCGCGGCTCGCGGCTTATGACGACGAAGCGCGTGTAGTTGTTGTCCGAGTCCTGGATGTTGGGCTCCAGCACCTCCAGACCGTAGAGCGCCGCGCAGCTGCGTGAGGCGATGGCGGCGACGTCGGTGCGGTCGGAGCTGGCGACCATCTCTGCCGACATGGCCGTGTTGGGGTACTTGGTGGCGTGCAGGTCGTGGGCCTCGATAAAGCCGGCGCACTGGGCGATGGCCTGGCCGTGGCTGTAGACCTCGCGTATGTCCGCGAGCTTGGTGCCGGGCTTGACGAGCAAGTTGTGGTCGATCTTGAGGCGAAGCGAGCGCACGATGTGGAAGTCGAACTGGGCGAGCAGGTCGTAGACGGCGTTGACCGATCCGGCTGTGGAGTTCTCGATGGGCAGCACGCCAAACTCGCAGAAGCCGTCACGCACAGCGCGCATAACGCCTTCGAAGGTCTCGAAAAACGCGATGTCGGGCACGTCGAAGAGTTTGCACGCGGCGATCTGGCTATAGGCACCTTCCACGCCCTGGCAGGCGACGCTGGCAGTCTGGGGGAAGGGCGTGTCGAAGGCTACGGCCGTGGCGTGGGCCTTTTGCGAGACGGTGATGCCCTTGAGCTCGTTGATGTAGCGCTGCTGCTCGGCCTTGCTCATGCTCATGAGGAGACGGAACAGGGTGATGGTCTGCGCCTCGTAGCGCTCGGGCGCGCGGCTGGCGAGGTTGTTGAGTTTGGAGCGCTCGCGGGCGGGGTCAAAGACGGCCTTGCCCATCTCGATCTTTGATTTGGCGACCTCGGTGGCAATGTCCATGCGCTCGACAAAGCTGTTGAGGAGCGTGGTGTCGATGCCATCGATGGTCTGGCGAATATCGGCAAGGTCCATGGAGGCCCCTTTCGTGAATGGTTGCCTGGGGTAGTTAATTTGGGACGGGGCTTTTTTAGCTACCCTTTGGCTGTCGACGAATCGATGGGTGCCAGGGCAAATATCAACTGGCATATGGGGGTAGCTAAAATAGCCCCGTCCCAAATTAACTACCCTTGGGGTGGATTGGCTAGCGCTGGGCTGCGTCCTCGAGGAGGGCGTCCCAGATGGCGAGGGCGGCGGCTGCTTCGGCTACGGGGACGGCGCGCGGGACGATGCAGGGATCGTGGCGGCCGTGGACCGAGAGCTCGGCATTTTCCATGGCGTCCATGTCCACGGTCTGTTGCTCGCGGCCAATTGAGGGCGTCGGCTTTACGGCCATGCGCCACATGACGGGCGCGCCGGTCGAAATACCGCCCAGGATGCCGCCGGCGTTATTGGACTCGACCTTGATCTCGCCGGTCTCGGCATCGATGCGATACGGATCGTTGTTCTCGCTGCCGCGAATAGCGGCCACGGCAAAGCCCATGCCAAACTCCACGCCCTTTACGGCGGGAATCCCGAACGCGATTTGCGCGATGCGGTTCTCGATGCCGTCGAACATGGGGTCGCCGATGCCCGCGGGAAGCCCGTAAATGCCGCACTCCACGATGCCGCCGATGCTGTCGAGTTCGTCGCGCGCGGCTAGGATCTCCTCGTGCATGCGGCCGGCTGCGGCGGCGTCAATGCACGGCAGATCGTTCGAAAGGATCGCCTTGCGGTCGGCCTCGCGATAGACCATATCGTCCATGGGCAGGTCGGAGATACCGCCGATCTGCGCCGCATGCGCCATGACCTGAATGCCGCGGGCCTCGAGTGCCTGCAGCGCAATGCCGCCGGCGATGCATAAGGGTGCCGTTAGGCGGCCGGAGAAATGCCCGCCACCAGCGACATCGTGCATGTTGTGATACTTCACGCGCGCCGGAAAGTCTGCGTGCCCGGGACGGGGCTTGCGGCGCAGCTCGGAGTAATCCTTGGAGCGCGTGTTGGTGTTCTCGATAATCGCGGCGATGGGCGCGCCGGTGGTATGTCCATCGACTACACCGGCGATGATATGCGCGGCGTCGGCCTCGCGTCGTTTGGTCGCGGTCTCGTCGCGACCGGGGGCTCGACGGTCGAGGAAGGACTGTAGCTG
>CAJMSO010000164.1 GCA_905216075.1 uncultured bacterium
GTTGATAAACGTATAGACCAGGCGATACGATCCGTCGTCCACACAGCGCTCGGCATGCATCTGCACAAAGCGCGCGCCGACGCCCTTGAGCGCCTGGACATGCGACAGAAGCTCGTCGATCCCAACGGTGGCATAGATAGCCTTTTGCATTACTCGGCCTCCTTTGCAGCGACGGGCGCTGCGGGTTTCTCGGCAGGCGCGTCACCGGCACCGTCAGCCCCGGCCCCAGCTGCAGCCACGAACCCGTCCTCGCCCAACTCGACGCCGCCATCCCAGGTAGCAGCGCCGCCCACGGTAAGCGGGTCACCGCCGGCGCGCATCACGGCCTCCTTCTGATCAAGGATGCCGCACGCCTCCACGATGGCATCGATCACCGTCTCGGGACGGATGGCGCACCCGGGCGCGTACACGTCCACGGGAATCGCGCGGTCCACGCCGCCGATCACGTTATAGGCATCGCGGAACACGCCGCCCGAGCACGCGCAGATGCCGCACGCCACCACGCACTTGGGCTCGAGCATTTGGTTGTAGATCTGGCGCACGACGGGCAGGTTCTGGGCATTGACCGACCCCGTCACCAAAAAGATGTCCGCATGCTTGGGGTTGCCGGTGTTGACCACGCCAAAGCGCTCCGCATCGAACAGCGGCGTGAGCGAGGCCAGCACCTCGATATCGCATCCGTTGCAGCTCGAGCCGTCGTAATGAATAACCCACGGCGAGCGCGACATTTTATGATCCATGGATGCCGCCTCCTAAATAAACACGTCGACGAGGATGGGCATAAGATTGAGCAGGCCAAACACCAGCGCCACGCCCCATCCGAGCTTAAAGCAGCTGCGCCAGGTGCTGCGGGCAAAGGTGTTGTCGATCAGTACCTCGACAAAATACGTCGCGGCCATCACGACCAGGGCTACGACCCAGCTCACCGGGTTGTCCCAAACAAAGAACATGCCCACCCACATCAAAAACAGCACGGTCTCGCACCAGTGCATAAGGGTCATCTTGGCCAGCGTGCCGCCGCTCATCTCGGTGGCGACGCCCTGGACGATCTCCTGATGCGCATGATGCGAGTACGAAAGGTCAAACGGCGACTTGCGCAGCTTGATGGTAAGCACCGCGAGCAACGCGAGGAAAATGGGCGCGCTGTGCACGATGATGGGGACCGACTGCCCCGTCACGGCGATGGAATCAAAGCTGTCGGTGGCAAGGTACAGGCCCACGCTCATCAGCAGAACGGCGGGCTCGTAACTCATGACCTGCAGCAACTCGCGGTCGGCGCCGACCTGGGCAAACGGGCTTTGCGTCGAGGCGGACGCCAACACCACAAAGATCGCGGCGAGCGTCACCATAAAAGCGCACAGCAGCGTGTTGGAGCCCGACACAAAGATGCCGCCGCCCACCACGGTAAAGATGAGCGCGCACGCCATGTAGGTATCGTCCATGGTGTTTACGCTGGCGGGGGCCTTGCGCAGGAGTTTGGCAACGTCGTAGAAAGGCTGGAGCAGGCGCGGACCCACGCGGCCCTGCATGCGGGCCGAAAGCTTGCGGTCAACGCCGTCGATCAGGCCGCCTACAAGCGGCGCCAGCAGGGCAAACACCACGGTACCAATAAATATGCCCACGACGCCCGAGCCTTCAAAATACTTACCGCGCAACACCGAGGGCGCGCTCATGGCAAGCCGCTCGGGCCCAATCCACGCGCAGCACAGCAGCGCAAACAAGATAATGCTGCAGCACACGACGCTACCCACGGGGCCAATACGCTTCTCGCCAAGGGCGTCCTCCGAGTACCAATTGCGCTTTTCGGCCTTTACCTCGTGTCCCATCGAGCCGCGGAAATGGCGATATTTGTCGGTTCCCACACCCGAAAGATATACGTTTACATGCGGTTTGTTGCTCACGCGGAACGACGTCAGCAGCACCACGGCGATAAACGCCACGATAACCACCATCAGATACATGGCGTCCTTGCCAATAACGTACGGCACGCGGCCAAACACCATGGCCAAGTAAGGCGACACCAGGCCGCTCGAGATAACCGGGAACGCCACACAGCACAGAATCAGCAGCGCGGCGATGGTGTTGAGCGCCATCCATTCGGTCTTATGGACATTGACCTCAACGTTTTGAGCCGTGGGGTCGACGCCCGAAAGCTTGGCGAGCCACTTACCCCAGAAGTAAAACGTCGCGGCCGAGCCAAAGGCAAGCACCATGATCATGAGCACGTTGCCGGTCTGCGCGAACGCCACCAGGGCGCCCCACTTGGACACGAGCATGCCAAACGGCGCCACAAACATGCCCATAATGCCCAGCATCATCAGACGCGTCAGGTGCGGCATGCGGCTGAACATGCCGTCCATGTCCTCGATATCGCGGCTGCCGATATGATGCTCGGCCGTGCCCACGCACAGGAACAGCAGCGACTTTGCCACCGTATGGAACAGAATCAGGAAGATGGCCGCCCATACGGCCTCGGGCGCGCCGACACCCAGGCAGGCACTGATGAGGCCCAGGTTGGAGATGGTGGAGTACGCGAGCACGCGCTTGGCGTTACTCTGCGAGATGGCCATGAGGGCAGCGAGCAAAAACGTGATGGCACCCACACTCGTGACCATAAAGCCGGTCACGGGATAGATGGCATAGAGCGGGCTCAGCTTGACCATCAGGAACACGCCGGCCTTGACCATGGTGGACGAGTGCAGCAGGGCGCTCGTGGGCGTGGGGGCAACCATGGCACCCAACAGCCAAGTGTGGAACGGCATCTGTGCGGCCTTGGTGAGTGCGGCGAGCGACAGCAGAACGACCGGCATCACCAGCAGCGCGGATTGCGCGGTTCCGGCGCCGGAAAGCCCGATCATGCCCGAGATGGTCAACGGCATGCCGTTGACGTGCAGGAACATAAGGCCCGCCAAAAACGCGATGCCGCCCAGCATGTTCAGGATGATCTGGGTGAAGGCGTTTTTAATGGCCTCGGGCGTGCGCGTGTAGCCAATCATGAGGAACGAGCACACGGTGGTGATTTCCCAGCCGCAGAACAGCCACTCAAGGTTGTCGCTCGTCACGATGACGAACATGGCCGAGAGGAACAGGAACATAAGCGCCAGGAACTGCGGGCGACGGTCGGGCGCGGTCTGCCCGCGCAGCGCGGCCTCGTGCTCGTCGTGCGCTTGGAAATCCTTCATGTAGCCCAAGGCGTAGATACAGATAAGGCTACCGACAATGCCGACGGCGAGGACCATGATCACACTCATGTAATCCAGATAGAGCGGCGTCGCCGTGACGGCTTCGACCGCGGGCAGCGTCATGGCTGCAAAGGCGAGCGAACCCACCAGCTGGACTACGCCGAGCACCGTGGTAAGCGCGTTCCTGTATTTGAACGCGTTGTACAGGATGACGGCGCACAGAATTATGTCGATGACGGAGCTGATGATCGAGAGCACATGCGAGGTGCCGGGGGCAACCTCAAAGCTCTGCGGCCCCGTGCCAAAAAACATGACGGCGACTACAACTGTCACCGCCATAATAATGCCGGAACCTATGAGCCCCACCGCATCGCGGGCACGGTCACCGCGCGCAAGCAGCATGCCCAGCGCCGGTACCAGCGGAAACAGGGTAAGGAAATACAGTAGCGTCATACCATCACTCCCCCATGCAAAAACGCTGCAATTGTTTAACGTTATAGCTCAATTGATGAGTAGCGGCAGCGGGTTTTCGGTCAACTGGGGAGTTTTAGGCGTACGGGGCAAGGAGTCTGTCCGCATTGGAGCAAAGGGGCGACGCTCCCCCTATCGCAGCGGTGGGCGCACGGGCCACTGCGCGCGGTTTATTGGCCATTTTGGAGGATGTCCCGATAGGCTCGCGGCGGTCCAAAAAGTTGGCGCGGCAAGAAAAATGCGCCCCTGTGGGCGCACCATCCCGTTTGCTATTCCGCCTTTTTAACGCGCGGCTTATCGACCAGTGCGGACTCACCGCTCTCGCGGTACTGACGGCACCAAGCCTTGACCGAAGACTCGCTGGGAATCTTGTGCTTGATCATGGCCTCGCGAACCGTCAAGCCGTTTTCCAGACGGTCCTTAACCACAGCGAGCTTTACGTCGTACGAATAGGTGTGATGATGCGAACCGGCATTGAGAACGGCGTCGGCACCGCCCACGGCATACGCGCGGGCCCACTGACGAGCCGTGGCCTGGGGAATGCCAAGCTCCGCGGCGAGAGCGCGATGACCGACCCCCTCTTGGAGGATCTCGACGGCGCGCTGCCTAACCTCGGGCGCATGCGTGCGAGTCCTAGTTGCTTCCGACATACCTGCCACTTCTTAGCCTTAGCCGTTAATCTGCTTTCTTACGTGCAAGTTAGATAGTAGCATTTTACTGTTTGCTCAAAGCAGTTAATTAAAGTAGACGCGGTGTTATCTGGACATTTGGCACCAAATTACGACATTTCTTTATCGATTATTTACGCTGGTAGCTGACTCGCAGCCAATCGTCATTCGCTTGTCAACAAAGTTGGCATCTCTTTATGTCCTTTGGTATAGAGGATATAGTTATTAACCCCTCCCCCAATCATTTTGAGTGATCTGCAAGGCAGTAGACGTCCTCACTCCTCATGATTACCGCGCATTGCCATTCATCGGAGCAAAACAAAAAGGGCGGGACCTGCTGCGCTTGCAGGCCCCGCACCGGTTGACACCCGACGGGACACAGCCGGGCGAGACGGATCCGTGCTACCGCCCCGCCTGGCCGCGATGTTCAACTACAGCTCGTTGGCCGCGTGATACGCCGTGCGAATGGCGCTCGCAATGTCGGCG
>CAJMSO010000165.1 GCA_905216075.1 uncultured bacterium
AACGCGCAGGCCACCATGCCGGGGCCCACGTGCGAGCCGATGGTGGGACCGACGGAACTACGGATGATGGTGACGTCGGCGCAGCCTTCCTCCTTGCGGATGGCGGCCTCGAGCCAATCACCGTCCTTCTCGGCATCGGCCGTCATAATGGCGATGGGCATGGTGCGATCGGGCACGTAGTTCTCGCGGAACGACTTGAGGATGGACTTGAGCGCCTTCTTGCGGCCGCGGTTGACGCCAATCAGCGACAGCGAGCCGGCAAGGTCGTAGGAGAGCTCGGGCTTGACATCGAGCTTTGCCGTGAGCTGTGCCGCCGCGGGCGGAATGCGGCCGCCGGCAGCCAGTGCGTCGAAGCTCTCGAGCGTAAAGTAGCCGTGGACGTAGGTCTTTGCCTCGTTTGCCCAGTCGACCAGCTGCTTGGCGGTCAGTCCCGCCGAGCGCTGGCGCACGGCCTCGAGCGCCAAGAGCGCGCCGGTTGCACAGGGCAGAGCGTTGTCGACCACGTACAGCTCAAAATCGGGATACTCGGCGCGCACAGCATCTGCTGCCTGGCACGCGGAGTTGTAGCTCGACGACAGCGCCGAGGTAAAGCACAGGTAGACCGTGGGCGTGCCCTCTTTGGCGCACTCGGTAAAGAACTCGATATAGCGACCGAGCGACACGGCGGAGGTAGACACGCGAGCGCCGGCGCGCATGCGGTCGTAGAACTCCTTGGGGCTCATGCTCGACCAGATATCGTCCGTGCGCTCCTCGCCATCGATAATGAAGGGGAAGCCCAAGATATCGACATCGAGGTTCGCGGCGACCTCGGGGCTAAAGTCGCAGCAGGTATCGACGACGATGCGGCAGCGGTCAGAATGGCCGGTAGATGCAGCCTTGTCCATCAAAGCGACTCCTTACGTAAAAAAGGCGGCCATCCGCATGGGATGACCGCCGGCCGTTAACTCATGCAAGTTAACGTATTTTACTCGTCAAGTGTTTCGATACGGGGCTTGATGATGCCATATCCACCATTCTTACGGTGATACACCACATTGATGAGGCCAGTCGTCGCGTTCTCGAACACGTAGAAGTCGTGGCCCAGCAGATCGGTCTGCACCAGCGCCTGCTCCTCAGTCATCGGGGTGACGTCGATGACCTTCTCGCGGACGAGCAGGTCGTCCTCCTCCTCGGGCAGCAGCAGGTCGGCCAGATCCTCGACGCGCTCGACCGGTGCGACATCCGCCGCGCTGGCACCGCCCTGGCGGTTGTCCACGACCTTGGTCTTGAACTTGCGCAGCTGGCGGGTGACCTTATCGGCGGAGAGGTCGATGGCGGCGTACATATCTGCACCGTGCTCGGCAACGCGAATCACCGAACCGCGGGCACGAACCGTAACCTCGACGATTGCCGGGTTGGGGTTCGAGGGGTTCTTCTCATAGCGAAGTACAACGTCGACCGTCATGGGCTCGATATCGAAAACCTTGAGCGCCTCGCCGATCTTCTCATCCACATGCGCACGCAGAGCATCGGTTACCGTCGTCTTGCGTCCAGAAACCTTGATATCCATACGTGGCTCCAATCTGCCTCGGGGACTTACTGTACTGGCTATGTACCCATTGCCGTGCATTTAATCACGCGGATTCCCAAAGACCCGAATAACGATTGCTTGATACCGCATACCGAAGTCTCGCACTTTTCTGTGGCAAAGTGCGCTATAGGAGGGAGCCAACAGCTTTGTATTTGGTCCCGAAAATTGGCTTTGACCTGCTTGTTTTATTGGGATGAAAAAGCCGGGCTCCCCCATCGGGGAAGCCCGGCAGTGCGTGTTGAAACCGTGAAGAGGTGTCCTTTCCAACGTATAGGAGACACCACCCCTAGCAATAACTAGCTATTGAGTTTGTTAATGTCGTCGTCGGTGATGGTGGCTTCCTGGCTGGACGATTTGTCCTCGGAGGATGCGGTCTCATTGTTGGAATCGGAGGACTCGCTGCCGGAGGACGTGGTCTCACTGGACTCAGAGTCGCCCGGCTGCACGTTAGCGCCCGAAACCGTCTTAGTGGTGAGGTCGTAGGGCATCGTGCCATACCATACGCAGTGGACTGCCTCGAGCGTACCGTCGACCGTGATGCCGTCGAGGGCATCGCTCACGGCACGGCACAGTTCGTCATTGGACGAGAGGCCCGCAACACCAAGCGTCGAGGGCGCCTCGAGCGCACCGACATAGGAGACCTCGCTCATCAGGCGTGCAAGGTAGCCGCCGGCCGTGGAGTCGCAGACCACATAGTCGACCTCGCCGGACTCGAGCGCCTCAAAGCACTCGTTGATGTTGGAGTAGGTCTTTTGGTTGGCGGTGATGCTCTGCTTAGCAAGCGCCTCCTGCGAGGCCGAGGACATCTGAATACCCAGAGTAGACGTGTTAAGGGTATCGGTGGAAACGCTTAGCGACCCACCATCGCTGGTTTTACCGAACACGGAAGCGGCATCGTACAGGCAGGTGCCGAGCGAGCTAACGTCCCCGTCCGTGGAGTTGATCTCGCCGATAAAGATATCGGCCTTTTTGTCGCCGAGCGCGGAACCTGCCGAGGACGCATCGACAAAGGCGACCTTAAGGCCCATGCGGCTTGCGAGGGCGCGGGCGGCGTCGACCGCATATCCCGTGAGCTCGCCGTCGGCGCCCTGCATGGCCTGCGGCGCATCGGAAGTATCGAGGGCGACCGTCAGGGTTCCGGGAGTGACCAGGGCATCGTCCGACACCGCCGGCGTGACGGTCTCGTACTCGATCTGGTCGATCGTGGGAGTCGTGAACGTAGACAGCGGGTTGAACGCGCATCCGCTCAGGCCCAAAACGGCGATGACCGCTGCGGCCCCAGCACCTAACCGAGCCGCGTGCATCAAGCTGCCCCTCACCATGTCCACTACCCTGCCTTCTGTGTCGTATACGATCCGTGCCCTGCACGGAATATCGGGTTGTTCCCACCAGCTGACCTGGTATTTGACCCCACACTTGCGCACCGGGGTGTTTGCTCGGGAGGCCGCAGCCACCTTCACGACTGACCCGCTCGCCCGCGAGGCGGTATTGCCCCAAAGAAAGTAGAACGGACGGTGCGGCTTACATCTAGGACGCGCCATGATCGCGCCGCGCGCACGCGGTCGCTTACGTGGATCCCTTTGACCGCGTCTGTCTTGGACTAGGACGGGCATTTCGTCCGTCCGCAACCACAGCCTGGTAGGAACGAAGCGCATTATAGCTAAGTTCAAGCTAAAGTTTAAGGTTAGGGGCGTCATTCGCATCGCGAGTACAGATTTCGCAGGTCGAAGCGGGCCGTTCGTGGCCCCGTGAAGCCCGGAGCTCCCCTGCGGGGAGCTCCGGGGCACCCGTCTCAGGGTGCCGTGTGCAAAAAACGGCAAATATGAGTACTGTTACCAATTTAGTAGCAGCGTATTACCGCCTCACGAGCCCTTTTTGAGTTCCGCACAGCCTGCTTGGCGCCAAGATATTCCACATTCGTTTATTATCTCTTCGCTGAATCCAGATTATCGGCCCAAGTTTCTTTGTTTTTGCTGTCACTAATCTAGTAACAGTACTCATATTTGCCGTTTTTTGCACAGAGCATATAAACAGACCCCCTATAAAGCCATAGTTTTACGCTGGTTTGAGCCCAAAGCACGCTCGGAGCGTATTCAGCAGAGCATCTTGCCTCTTTCGACGAGCCTCTACGCGATTCTGATATCGCTTACCCATACGCTGGTGGATGCGCCATGCGAGTGCTTCCATCGCTTCCATGTCACAGAGCATTTCGTTGTTGACCGTCGCGACCTCGATTCCCATAGTAATCAAGCCCGTGTTGCGCTTTTCATCATGGATACGTCCCCTCCGGGAGGAATGACCCAGCTCACCGTTGTATTCCAGGTCAAACCGGGCTGCTTCCTGATACGCATCGCAAACTGCATGCGGCATCCCCGAGATTGCCTGCGCGCGGTCATCGAACTCAATCTTGTAGTCGGTCTTAAAGGGACCACAGGCAAATCCGCCATAGGAAAACGGAAGCGAAAACAGGGCGAGCATGATGCACTCCATGGGTGAGCGCAGGTTTTCCGAAAGATAGGGACACAGACGCTGCAGCTGCTTGGCTGCGTTCCCCTTGCATACCGCGAGGTAATCTGCCAGACGATCGGGCGTCAGCACCGGCTCAACCTCAAAGTAGCCCACATCTGCTGGCTGGTCCTTGTCCTTTGCAAGTTTATTCGTAACAGGCGAGGTGTAGGGAGACAGATACTTCCCGCGGTCGCTCAGTGAAATCTTAGAGCATAGTTCCTGGGCCAGGGCAAACGCCTGGATGCAGCCGACCTCGCGCGCAACGGCTACGCAGAGGGCCTCGGGAGACAAGCTGTACACCCCCGGCTCCACCTCCAGAATCGAACCAACCGGCAGACCTACAGAACAAACGGACCAGCTTGCACCAGGCATGCGGCGACGCTGTTTCGCCGACCCCACCAGTAGACACAGGTCTTCTTGGACCTCGCCGCTCACGGCCCCGATCCGCACCAAATCGGGAAGATAGATGTCCTCGGCCGAGGGCGACGATGCGTGCAGCACGCTGCGCTCTTCATCGGGATCGAGGTCCCTCCAGCTGATGTAACCCATTTGCCGGCGCTCGGCGCGCATCATGCGCAGCGCCGAGGCGCCGGTCAGGACTACGGAGGCCGCCAGTTGCTCGCTTGTCGGCTCGATGCGCCGCGCAATCTTCACTGCCACAAAACCACCCCTACCAGACGCGTGCGATAGCGAGA
>CAJMSO010000166.1 GCA_905216075.1 uncultured bacterium
GGCGACGGCGATGGCCTGCTCTACCATGCGCGTTGCGGCGGCCGTATCGGTCGGCGGGGTCAGACGCATATCGACCCAGACCTTGGCGTGGTCGGGCACGACATAGGGACGATAGCCACCCTCGATCTGTCCAAACGCGATGGTCGATGGCCCCAGCTCATTATGCACGGGCAGCGCCGCAAATGCGCGGCGAAGCGAGCACACGGCCTCGGCCATGGCGGCGACGGCATCCGCGCCCTTCCAGGGCTGGCTCGCATGCGCCGTCACGCCAGCCATTTCAATCTCGAACCACGTACGCCCCTTGTGCGCCACCTGGATCTGTCCGTCGGTGGGCTCAGTGTCCAGCACCCATTCGCGCGAGCCGACCCAGCCAGCATCGATCGCGGCCTCTGAGCCGCGCATAAAATCTTCCTCGTCGACCGAGCAGATGAGCGAAAAGCCGCGTCGGGGCAGCTCGCCCTCTGCTGCTACGCGCTCGAGTGCATGGACAAGTGCGGCAATGGCGCAGGCCAGGCCACCCTTCATATCGCAGGCACCGCGGCCGTAGAGTTTGCCGTCGCGCACGACCGCCCCGAGCGGCGTAATGTCCGCATCCCAGCCGTCGCCCAGCGTAACGGTATCCATATGGCAGATATAGACGAGTCGCGGCTTGTCGCTTTGGCCCGGCACGGTGACCATTAGATTGCGGCGTCCGGGGAGTACTTCGTGCTCTGCAATCTGCACGGCATCGAGTACCGGATGGCTCAGCTGCGCCAACCGTTCCTCAACCAACGCTTTGATATAGCGTTCAATCTCGCCCTCATACGCACCTGGGTCGGAACTGTCGATCCGCACGAGCCCTTGCGTAAGCCGCCAAGCAAAATCTGTATCAACCATAGGCACCTCACAGATAGTTAGGTCAACATACAGATTGTATGCCAAGAAGCGGCTCGGTGCATTTAATGGAGGGCTCACAAAAACGGGGACGCCTCTCGTGCGAAAGGCGCCCCCGCGGGCATTCAATGTCAGCGACGGGCAGGCCACATGGGGAACTGCCCGTCAGATCAGCCGACGCTACTTGATCACGCGCACGCGATACATCGACGGAATCTGCTTGAGCGCCTCGATGGTGCTGCTGTTCAGGTGCTCGTCGGTGTCGAACATGGTGTAGGCGTTCTCGCCAGCGGACTCGTTGGTCATACGCTGCACGTTGGCGTTGTCCTTGGCGAGAATGGCCGTGATCTGGCCGATCATGTTGGGCACGTTGGCGTGCAGGCAGGCGATGCGGCTCGCGGCGCGCGCCTTGCCCATGCTGCAGGCGGGGTAGTTGACGCTGTGCGCGATATTGCCGTTTTCCAGGTAATCCTTGAGCTCGCTGATCGCCATGTCGGCGCAGTTGGCCTCGGCCTCGCCGGTGCCGGCGCCCGAGTGCGTGGTGATAAACGTATTGGGCATCTTGACGGTCTTGGGCGTGGCAAAGTCGCAGCTAAACCAGCTTAGCTTGCCCTCGCGCAGGGCGGCGTCGACGGCGTCCTCGTCAATGATGGTTTCGCGCGCGTAGTTGATGAGCACGGCGCCCGGTGCCAGCAGATTAATCTGCTCGGTGCTGATCATGCCGATGGTGTCTGCCTTGCTGGGCACGTGTACGGTGAGGTAGTCGCAGCCGCGGCACAGGTCCTCGAGCGTGCCTACGCGCTGCACCTCGCGGCTCAGTACCCACGCGTGCTCAACGGAAATGAACGGATCGTAGCCGTAAACGTCCATGCCCAGATCGACGCAGGCGTTGGCGACCTTGGAGCCCACGTTGCCCAGACCGATGACGCCGATGCGCTTGCCCTTGAGCTCGCGGCCCACAAAGGCCTTCTTGGCCTTCTCGGCATCGACCTGGATTTCGGGGTCGTCGGCGTTGTCGCGCACCCAGTTCATCGACTGCACTACGCCGCGGCTCGAAAGCACCAGCATGCCTAGGACGAGCTCCTTGACGGCGTTGCTGTTGGCTCCGGGGGAGTTAAAGACGACGACGCCCTTCTTGGCGTACTCCTCGACGGGGATGTTGTTGACGCCGGCGCCGCAGCGGGCGATGGCGCGGATGCCCTCGGGCAGCTCGTAGCCGTGCAGGTCGGTCGAGCGCATCAGGATGGCGTCGGCCTCCTCGGCGGTGCTTACAAACTCGTAGCCCTCGCCAAACTCGACCTTGCCGTCTTTGGTGATGTCGTCGATGGTCTTAATCTTGCGCATGGAAAACTCCTTAGCAGGTTTGATGTAATCAGATGGTCTGAGGTGGCTGGTCGGCCCGCGTGTTGCGGGCTAGTTAGATCGCGGACTCAAACTATGCTGCGCTTCGAAGTCCTTCATGTATGTGGCCAGCGCCTGCACGTCCTCCATGGTGACGGCGTTGTACACGCTGGCGCGCATGCCGCCGACGAGGCGATGGCCCTTGACGTTTTGGATCCGGTGCTCGGCCGCGCCTGCGACAAAGGCGGCGTCGAGGTCGGCATCGCCGGTACGGAACGTGACGTTGGCGATGGAGCGACTGTCTGTCTGCGCGGTGCCGTGGAATAGTTTGCTGTTCTCGAGCAGGTCGTAGAGCAGGTTGGCCTTGGCCCAGTTGCGCTCGGCCATGGCGGCAAGTCCGCCGGTCTGCTCGACCCAACGGAACACCTTGCCGCACACGTGGATGCCAAAGGTGTTGGGCGTATTGAGCATGGAGCCCTTGGCGGCCTGGGTTTTAAGGTCCATGTACTGCGGAGTCTGCGCAAAGGCCGGACCGTCGGTGATCAGGTCGCCGCGCACGATAACGACGGTGACGCCCGCGGCGCCGGCGTTTTTCTGAGCGCCGGCGTAGATGAGTCCGTAGCGCTTGACGTCGAGCGGCTGCGACAAAAAGCAGCTCGAGACATCGGCGACCAGCGGCACGTCGCCGCAAGCGGGCAGCTCGTGGTACATGGTGCCAAAGATGGTGTTGTTCTGGCAGATGTAAACGTAGTCGAGCCCGTCGCTCGCGGCCTCGGCGGCAATGCGAGCGTTGATGTCGGCCATGTCGGGGATGCGGTCGAAGTTGGTGTCCTCGGAGCTCGCGAGCAGCACGGCCTCGCCGTACTTGTCGGCTTCTTTGTATGCCTTGTTGGCAAAGTTGCCGGTCACGATGTAGCCGGCGCGGCCGCGGCGCATGAGGTTCATGGGGATGCCCGCAAACTGCAGCGTGGCGCCGCCCTGCAAAAACAGGACGCGGTAGTTGTTGGGGATGCTCAGCAGGCGACGCAGGGTTACCTCGGCGTCGTCGATGATCTGTTGGTACATGCTAGATCGATGGCTCATCTCGAGCACGGACATGCCGCAACCGCGGTAGTCCATCATCTCGTCGGCGATCTCGGCGAGCACGCTTGTAGGCAGTGCGGCCGGGCCAGCTGAGAAGTTGTGCACACGTGCCATCTTCTAGTTCCCCCTCGTAGTCGTTTGAACGTTCGGGATACTTTAGCACAGCGCAGCGTCAGGCGCGACCGCATCACAGCAAAACCCGAGCGCGCCGCTATGATTTACAGGGTTGTTACATGGGGGGAGGGTTTATCTGGAGGCTCGCATCCGATCCGTCTCGGCCTTCGCTTGTTTCCAGGGGCGCACACGACCGTTGGTGAGGTCGTCGTAACCATGAGCGATGGTACGTTGAATGTGATCTTCGCGTTCCTGAATGGTAGTTAGCGCGCGCGTCTGATCAGAAATAGGCTTTACGACAGACATATGAAGCTCCTTGCATAGAATCATATGAATAACTCTATGTTGAGTTTAGCGGAGGGTGGCGTTGGGCGTGTGCGGGTCTGCATTTGTGAGCGCGGTTGTCTGGTAAATGTGATTTGGGGCGACCTCGTTAAAGTTTCTAAGCTGCGAAAATGACCGTTAACCGGATTAAATTTTGTTGCTCAACATTTGACACTCTGGGCGTGGTAACTTTTTTACCAACAGGTATGATTATTGTCATGTGCGCCGCGCCTGCCTGCCGGGTTGCGGCGCATTTGTGACAGCCTTTGA
Organism: uncultured bacterium; assembly: GCA_905216075.1. Taxonomy (GTDB): domain Bacteria; phylum Actinomycetota; class Coriobacteriia; order Coriobacteriales; family Coriobacteriaceae; genus Collinsella. The sequence continues at coordinate 4,006 of CAJMSO010000166.1, forward strand.
CACCCTTGGAGCGTGTACTGTGGATGTAACCACAAAAAGCGTTCGGGGGGGGGGGGGCTCACCCGCGAGCAATTCCTCCCGCATGAGATGCGCATCGTCGCTGCCCTTCGTATGCAGGGCGCAAGCTACGAGCAGGTCATTGTACGCGTAAAGAGCGAGAACCTCTTTCAATATCCCACGGAGCGCATGGTCGCCAACCGCGCAACCGTGTGCCTTCGCCGCCTTGACGCCATGGTGCCCACGGACGCCGTATGCGCCGCGCGCGGCATCGACCCCAAAACCGCCGTTGAGGCTGCGTCATCCCTAACCAGGCTCATGGCATCCGGCACTCCCACGCAGGCGGACCAGGCCATCTTCTACAGCATGATCTGTCGCTACGACATCGTGCGCGAGCTCGTGCTCGTCGAGGCGGGGGAGCGCCTTCAACACTTTGATTATGCCTTTACGGCGGTTGACCTCAACGCCTTTATGACGCGCTTTACCACGGAGTATCCGGACGCGGCCCGCTGGACTGAGGCCACGGTCATGCGTATTAAGGGCTCGCTCCGCCAGACGCTCCGCCATGCCGGCCTTATCGGCGAGGGCCAGGGCCCGGAGTCCGAGCGCCTGTCACCACTCTTCCTCGATTCCGATGTCGAGCGAGCCTTGGTTCAGCTGGGCGAGCAGTCGCTTATCGCGGCCCTTACCGGCAGGGCGGTGATGTAGCGTGGCTCCCGTCAAAAGCGCCGTCGACCCTGTTATCACCCCGGCGACCGATTTCACCACC
>CAJMSO010000167.1 GCA_905216075.1 uncultured bacterium
CGGGCCCCATGCTGCTGGGCGTGCTGCTCCAGGTGGGTATCTTGGTGCTGTGCGGTCTGTGGGGTGTGGGCCGTGCCAACCAAGATCTGCTGGTGTGCATGGTGACCTATACGCTGCTGGCGTCGCTCACGCTCGCGAGTTTTTTCTCTATGCCGGTCACGCGCTTTTTGGCCGATATGCTTTTTGCCGAGCGCGAGGATGAGATCCTACCTTCGTTTTGGGGCTCCAACGCCATTATGCTCGTTGCGGGCACGGTGCTCTACGGCGTCTTTTTGCTGTTCTCGGGCGCCACGCTGCTGCAGGGGCTGCTGTGCCTGTGGCTGTTCAACATTATGATCGTCAACTGGAACGGCATGAGTTACCTCACGGCCATCAAGGATTACCGCGGTATCCTGTGCAGCTTTGCGGCTGCCATTGGCGTGGCGTGCCTGTGCGCCCTGGCCGCGCTGGCGCTGGGACTGCCGCCGGTCGAGGGCCTGTTGGCATCAATTGCTCTGGGCTACGGCGTCATGCTCGCCTGGGACGTGGTGCTGCTGTACCGGTATTTTCCGCAGAGCGATCGCAGCCCCTGGCTCTATTTACGGTGGCTTGATCAGTTTATGCCGCTGGCGCTCACGGGCTTGTTTACCAACCTGGGCCTCTTTGCGCACTTGGTGATAATATGGGCCGGTCCCATTGGTGTGCAGGTCAAGGGCTTGTTTTATGGTGCGCCCTACCACGATGTGCCGGCGCTCATCGCGTTTTTGACGATCCTGGTCACGTCCGTCAACTTTGTGGTCTCGGTCGAGGTCAATTTCTATCCGCGCTACCGCGACTACTACAGCCTGTTCAACGACGGTGGTGTGGTGGGCGACATTGTGGTGGCCGAGGAGGAAATGCTTGCCACGCTCAACCGAGAACTACGGTTTTGTGCGCTCAAGCAACTGTTTGTGACGGCGGCGGTCATCTCGCTCGAGACCACGGTGCTGTCGGCCCTACCGTTGGGCTTTAACAACCTGATGCACGGGTATTTTCGCACGCTGTGCGTGGGCTACGGCCTGTATGCCGTGGGCAACACGATCCTGCTGATCTTGTTGTACTTTACCGACTACAAGGGGGCCGTGCTGGCCTCGGGGCTGTTTGCCGGTGTGGCCGGGCTGGCGACTGCCGTTTCTTTGCTCTTGCCGCAGCAGTTTTACGGCTTTGGCTTTTTGTTGGGTGCGGCGGTGTTTTTTATCGTGGCGCTGCTCCGGCTCGATACCTATACCGCCAACTTGCCGTATCGTATCCTGAGCCAGCAGCCCATTGTGGCGACCGACAAGACGGGCTGGTTTACCGAACTTGGCCGGGTGCTCGACCGTGTTGAGCAATGCTACGAGGACAAGCGCGCGGGCGGTGAGCCGCGCAGTGCGTTTGAACGTATGGTGGTTCGCCTGTACCAAAAACATTGGGGAGGTTCTGATGATCGATAAGTTGATGTCTCGCCGCTGCCTGATCGAGGCAGCTGCCGGTGCGCTGTTGCTTTCGGGCTGCTCGGTGCAGGAAGACTCCTCGACCAAAAAGGTCAAAAAGCAGGGCAAGATTAAAAAGGCCGAGGCCTCCGACCAGTCCAAGCACCTGCGCGATAAGGACGAGCTGTACGAGGTTTACGACGACTCGGGCATTGTGACCATGTACCTGACGGTCTCGCGCGGTAACAGCTCCGAGAACACCGATCATAGCTGGGCCGAGATCAATACGTACTCGGTGTATGACTATGCCGACATGGGCGTGACGCGCTATCAGGTTATGGGCCTGCTGCAGCCGGGCGACGAAGACGGCCCGGTGGCCGGCGAGGTTGGCTATGGCGAGGAAGCGCCCAATGCTACCGTGCAGGTGCGTGGCCAGACGTCGAGCGGTTATACGCAGAAGAATTACAAGGTGGAGCTCAAAAAAGGAAAAGGTACCTGGCGCCAACAGTGCGCGATTGCGCTCAACAAGCACATGGGCGAGGGTATGCGTTTTCGCAACAAGATGGCCTACGACCTTATCCGTGGGATTCCCCAGATGATGGGCCTGCGCACGCAGTTTGTGCGTCTGTGGGTGTGCGACCAGACCGAAAAGTCCAACGACACCTTTGAGGACTACGGCCTGTTTACGCAGGTGGAGCAGCTCAACAAGACGGCGCTTAAGGCACATGGCCTGGATAAGAGCGGACACCTGTATAAGGTGAACAGCTTCGATTTCCATCGCTACGAGGATACCATTAAGCTCGCCGACGATCCCGACTACAACCAGGCTAAATTTGAGGGCATGCTCGAGATTAAGGGCGATTCGGACCACACCAAGCTCATCGAGATGCTCGATGCGCTCAACGATGAATCGCAAAAGATCGACGACGTGCTCGGCACCTACTTTGATACCGAAAATCTGGTCTATTGGCTGGCGTTTCAGATCCTGACGGGCAACTGCGATACGCAGAACCGTAACTGCTATCTGTACAGCCCGCTCAACTCAAATACCTGTTACTTTTTAGATTGGGATAACGACGGCATGCTGCGTAAGCTGGAGCTTTCTCTTACCGGGTTTTCGGACTACGCGAGCTGGGAGCGCGGCGCAAGCAACTACTGGGGCAACGTACTGTTCAATCGTGCGCTGCGCAGCAAATCGTTCCGCAGCGAGCTCGACCGCGCCGTCAAGGACCTGCGTTCGTATATGACCGAGGCACGCCTGAGCAAGATGATCAAGCACTACCGCGAGGTTACTGAATCGCTGGTCTTTGCTTCGCCCGATATCGACCATCTGCCTGTCACCAAGGACCAATACGAGCAGATCGCCGCGGCGATTCCCTCCGAGATCGAGGAGAACTACAAGAGCTTTCGCGAGAGTTTTAATAAGCCCATGCCGTTCTACATCGGCGTGCCGCAGATCGATAACGGTAAGCTGCGTATTAACTGGGATGCGTCCTACGACTTTGAGGCGCGCGACATTCGCTACACCGTGGAGCTTGCGCGTGACTATGCCATAAGCGACGTGGTCTTTAAGGCCGAGGACGTGCTGCTTCCCGAGGTGACCTGTGATGCGCCCGATACCGGCCAGTATTTTGTGCGCGTGCGTGCCACCAACTCCGACGGCTATACGCAAGATGCGTTTGACTACTATGTGACCGACGACGGCAAGCACTACGGCATGAAGTGTTTTTACGTGCAAGACGGCGGTAAGGTCGTGGAGGACACGTATGAGGAGGGCTAGCGCGCTGCTTGAGCGCTTGGCGGCCCCGCCTGTGCGTGCCACGCAGGAGCGTTACCGCCACGAGCTCAAATATCTCATTAACGAGGGCGAGCACGCTGCGCTTGCCTGTCGCATGGCGCCGGTTTTTAAGCTGGACAAGCATGCGCGGGCAGGCGGTTACACCATTCGCAGCCTGTACTTTGACGACTACTGCAACTCGGCCTACGAGGAAAAAGACGCCGGCATTCTCATGCGCAAAAAGTATCGCGTGCGCATCTATAACGGCAGCGACAAGGTGATTAAGCTCGAGCGCAAAAAGAAGTACGGCAGCTGGATTTACAAGGAGGACGCGCCGCTCACGCGTGGCGAGTTTGAGCAGATTCTGGCTGGCGACTACGACTTTTTGCTGAGGAGTCCTTATCCGCTCTGTCGCGAGTTCTACATCGAGTGCATCTGCAATATGATGCGCCCGCGGACCATCGTGGACTACGAGCGCGAGCCGTGGGTGATGGATGAGGGCACCGTGCGCATCACGTTTGACATGAACGTGCGTGCCGCGGTGGGAAGCTTCGATATCTTTGACGCGACGCTGCCCGCGCTGCCGGTCCTGGAGCCCGGCAAGCAGGTGATGGAGGTCAAGTTTACGGAGTTTTGCCCGCAGCTGGTGCGCGATATGGTGCCGCCGGGAGCGGCCGAGCTTACGGCGGTCTCCAAGTACTGCCTGTGTTACGAAAAGACCGCCTACCTTCGCGGATTTAATTACTGGGAATCGGATTTTGAGAACCGAGGGGATATTTAGACCATGAGCACCAGGGACTTTTTTAAGAACTCCGTCTTGGAGGCGTTTGGCCAGGTCGACCCCGCCAAGATTGGCCTTTCGCTGCTCGTGGCGCTCGCCATGGGCATCCTGATCTACTACGTGTACAAGCGCTTTTTTACCGGCGTGGTGTATTCGCGCAGCTTTGCCGTGACGCTCGTGGGCATGTGTGTGCTCACCTGCATGGTCACGCTCGCGATCTCGACGAACGTGGTCATCTCGCTCGGTATGGTCGGTGCTCTGTCCATCGTCCGCTATCGTACAGCGGTCAAGGACCCTCTCGACTTGCTGTACCTGTTTTGGGCCATTACCACGGGCATTACGGCGGGTGCCGGCATGTATGCGCTCGTGGGGCTCACGGCAGTGGTGATCGTGGCCATGATCGCCGGCTTTGCGAGCCACCAGGACAAGGCGCGCGTGTACATGATGGTCATCCACTACACGGGTCAGACCACCGGCGACGATATCGTGCGTGCATTTTGGCTCACCAAGTTTACGGTGAAGTCCAAGACCATGCGTGGTGACAAGGTCGAGATGGCCGTGGAGGTGTTCTCGGACGGCGTTGACATGCCCTATGCGGACGCCATTCGCGCGCTCGATGGCGTGGAGGACCTGACGCTCATCCAGTACAACGGCGAGTACCACGGCTAACTATGTTCCGGCGTTCTAACGAACGCCGGACCGGTCGACGCTGCGCGGGCATCTGCCGGGCGATCTGCCGCTCAAACCGTCGC
>CAJMSO010000168.1 GCA_905216075.1 uncultured bacterium
GAGGACGTCCAGTACGGCTCCTGCTGAACGAACGGCGTGAATTGATATCACTCGCCCGGTAAGAGGATGCTGCACGAGTGTATCGCAGAGCCAGTCAAATGCCTGTATTTGTAGCGGCTCACTTAAGGCAAAACGAGCGGAAAAGTCAAGTCCGACTTCGCCGATGTAGCGCTCTTGGGCAGCAAACTCGCAAAGCAGGTTGACTTCGGCGGGACCGCAGCGGCCGTCGGCGAGCCACCAGGGGTGAAGCCCAACGCCGGCGATGATGCTTGGTTGGCGACGGGCGCGCTCGTTTGCGGCCGAAAAGTCGCGTGGGTCGACCCCGCAGTCAAAGAGCCCCAGACCCGACGCCGCCGACTCACTGGCTGCAGCATCGGGGCCGAGCATCAAATCAAGATGACAATGCGTGTCAAAGAATTGCGGTTCCATCGCAGGACATTCTGCTAGTCCAGGCGTTGGCCGTCGGCGCGTACGCGCTCGGTGCCGCGCCCGCTGATCTGGCGGATAACCTCGCCGGCAATCATCTGACCCATGATGGGCGGCATAAAGCTGGCGGTTCCGAGCTCGGTACGCTCGTGGATATTGGAAGGGTCGCGGGGCTGTGTCTTAACCGATTCCTCACAGCTAAACAGTACATGCAGGCTCTTGATTCCGCGTTTCTTGCATTCTTTGCGCATAATGCGGCTCATAGGGTCACGCACCGTATCGAAGATGTCGGCAAAGCGGAGGCACTCGGGATAGAGCTTGTTGGCCCCGCCCATGGAGCTAACCAAACGAATGTCGTGGTCCTGAGCATATTTGGCAATGGTGAGCTTGGCCGAGATGGTGTCGATGGCGTCGACGACGTAGTCGAGCTTGCCGTCCGTCTGCTCCAAAACGCTCGCGAAGAAATCATCGATGTTGTCGCTCAGCAAGTATTCGGTGCGCTTGACGACGGTGGCGGCGGGATTGATGTCGTGGATCATGGCCTCCATCACGTCAACCTTGCGCTTGCCGACGGTGCTGTGAAAGGCGATGGCCTGGCGATTGATATTGCTGGGCGCGATGATGTCCTTATCCAGAATGACGAAATGACCAATGCCGCCGCGGGCGAGTGCCTCGCAGCAGTTGGAGCCCACGCCTCCGCAGCCGAGCACTAGCACCGTAGCATCGGCGAGCTTATCGAGTGCCTCGCGGCCCATGATAATCTCGAGCTTGGTGTCGCGTGTCTCGATGGCGGCTGCGGCTGTGGTTTCGGTCATAGATATCCTCCGATGGGGAGTCGGTCGTGTTTTAGCTATCGCCATTATAGGTATTATTGCGATTCCATTTGAGCCCTTGGGCTTGTTGAAATGGGATCGGGATTCGCATAAGATTGAAGCAGATGGCACCCGTTGCAGCGGGTTGGCCAACTCCGAAACACGTTTATGGCGTGAGAAGTGGCCGTCTTCGCATTACGCGGGGGCGGCTATTTCATTCGACCTCCAATGTGGATGCCGAGCTCCACAGCCGCGATTACAAGCAATAACAACGTCAGGACATCGTCAATACTCATAGTCCATCTCCTTCTCGGGTAGAGGGAGCTGGCCCATCTGCTTCAACTTCCATTGTAGCTAAATACGAACGAATGTTCTATAGATGTTCCTGTATTAGATAGTTAGACAAACATCTAAATATCGAGTATAGTGTGCGCGTCATGAGAGATGATGAGAGGAGGTCTTATGCCGGGAGAGGGCTTTAAGGCGCTTGCCGATCCAACGCGACGGCGCATTTTGGAGTTGCTGCGCGAGGGCAATTGCACGGCGGGGGAGCTTGCCGAGCATTTCGATATCAGTAAGCCGTCGCTGAGCCATCACTTGGCGACGCTCAAAAACGCCGGGTTGGTGACCGACGAACGTCATGGCCAAAACATCGTTTACAGCTTAAACACCACCGTCATGCAGGACTTGATCGGTTGGTTTATGGGCTTTACAAACACGGAAGGTGATAAGGATGAATAACGAAAACAAGGGCATTCACGCCACGGGGGTATCGCGGCGTGTGTGGATTGCGCTGATCGCTCTGTGCGTCGCCAATGTCGTAGCGCACCTCATGGTGATGCCGAGCTTGCCTGGGCAGATTCCCACGCACTGGGGCGCGAACGGAGCCGTCGACGGTTGGGGTCCCAGCTGGATGGCCTCCGCGCTCGGCGTGCTGCCTCTGGCGCTCCTCGCAATGTTCTGCGTGGTGCCACGCATCGACCCCAAAGGTGAGGCATATCGAACCTCGGGCAAGTTCTATCAGGGCTTCGTAATCGCCTTCACCTTGTTCATGTGCGCCGTAAGCTGGTTGGGTGAGCTTACGGTCTGGGGCGTGGTGCCGGCGGTCGGTTCGGTCAACGTGCTGATTTCCGGTGCTATCGGTTTGCTGTTCATCGGCGTAGGCAACTACTTGCCGCGTGTGAAGCAGAACTATACGCTCGGTATCAAGACACCTTGGGCGCTTGCCGATCCCGAGAACTGGCGCCGTACGCAGCGCTTTGGCGGTGCCTGCTTTATGGTGCTGGGTGTTGGCCTGATTGTGATGGGCGTGGCGGGCAGCGTGCTTTCGAGTGAAGTCGTCGCCGCAGTGATTGCGGTTCTGGCGTTTGGTTCGGTCGGAGCCGTCTACGTCTACTCGTATCTGCTGTGGCGTAAATCGCAGCGAGCCGCTCGCTAAGGTTGCGGAAAACTAGCGTACGCAGTTCATAGTGTGTTCCGGGGGACTTTTCCCAGGTAGTATTAGGGGGTGTGGGCAACCATGCCCCTTTTTCGTTACGTTTCAGAGCTGATTTCCTCATTTCGTTTCCACTAAAGCGAAACAAGAATAGGGAAACAGCAGGTAGAAAGGATAAGACAGGCAAATGGCAGAGTTTATCTACCAGATGTATCAGGCTCGCAAGGCCCATGGCGACAAGGTGATCCTTGACGACGTGACCCTGAGCTTCTACCCCGGTGCCAAGATCGGCGTTGTGGGTCCCAACGGCATGGGCAAGTCGACCCTGCTCAAGATCATGGCCGGCATCGAGGAGGTCTCCAACGGCGATGCCAAGCTCACCCCCGGCTACACCGTGGGTATCCTGCAGCAGGAGCCGCCGCTCGACGACGACAAGACCGTCATCGAGAACGTGCGCATGGCGTTTGGCGACATGATTGCCAAGGTCGATCGCTTTAACAAGATCGGCGAGGAGATGTGCGACCCGGATTGCGACATGGACGCCCTCATGGCCGAGATGGGCAAGCTCCAGGACGAGATCGACGCCGCCGACGGCTGGGATATCGATTCCAAGCTCGGCCAGGCCATGGACGCCCTGCAGCTGCCCGATTCCGACATGCCGGTCAACGTACTTTCCGGCGGCGAGCGCCGTCGCGTGGCCCTGTGCAAGCTGCTGCTCGAGGCTCCCGACCTGCTGCTGCTCGACGAGCCCACGAACCACCTGGACGCCGAGTCGATCCTGTGGCTCGAGCACTTCCTGCACAACTACCAGGGCGCGGTGCTTGCCGTTACGCACGACCGCTACTTCTTGGATAACGTTGCCGAGTGGATCTGCGAGGTCGACCGTGGCCACCTTTATCCCTACAAGGGCAACTACTCAACGTATCTGGAGACCAAGGCCGCGCGTATCGAGGCTCAGGGCAACCGTGACGCCAAGCTCGCCAAGCGCATGGAGGCCGAGCTCGAGTGGGTACGCAGCTCGCCCAAGGCTCGCCAGGCCAAGAACAAGGCTCGTCTGGCTCGCTACGAGGAGATGGAGGCCGAGGCCCGCGCAAGCCAGAAGCTCGACTGGACCGACATCCGCATCCCTGTGGGCCCGCGTCTGGGCAACAAGGTACTCGAGGCCCATCACCTGCACAAGGAGTTCGATGGCCGTGTGCTCATCGACGACCTATCATTCACCCTGCCGCGCAACGGCATCGTGGGCGTCATCGGCCCCAACGGTGTCGGTAAGACCACGCTGTTCAAGGCGATTGTGGGTCTGGAGCCGCTGACTTCGGGCGAGCTCGAGGTGGGCGAGACCGTCAAGATTTCTTACGTCGACCAGAACCGTTCCGGCATCGACCCCGATAAGAACCTGTGGGAGGTCGTCTCGGACGGCCTGGACCACATGATGGTGGGCGAGACCGAGGTTCCGAGCCGCGCTTATGTGGCGAGCTTTGGCTTTAAGGGCCAGGACCAGCAGAAGCGCGCTGGCGTACTCTCCGGTGGCGAGCGCAACCGTCTGAACCTGGCGCTCACGCTCAAGCAGGGCGGCAACCTGCTGCTCCTCGACGAGCCCACGAACGACCTCGACGTCGAGACGCTGTCCTCGCTCGAGGCGGCGCTGCTCGAGTTCCCGGGCTGTTCGGTGGTCATTAGCCACGACCGTATGTTCCTGGACCGCGTTGCCACGCACATTCTGGCGTGGGAGGGCACCGACGAGAACCCGGGCAACTGGTATTGGTTCGAGGGCAACTTTGAGGCCTATCAGGCCAACCGTATCGAGCGCCTGGGTGAGGACGCAGCCCAGCCGCATCGTATTCACCGCAAGCTGACGCGCGACTAGTCGAGCTCAGGTGACCTAACGAGAAAGGGACGATAACCTTGAGGGTTATCGTCCCTTTTTGTTACTTGGTAGAAGGCTCGACTTTATCGATGGCCCAGGTGGATCCGAGGCCACCGGTGGTGTTGCGGCGGATGCGCACGGTAACCTCGCGGCGCTCGCCGGC
>CAJMSO010000169.1 GCA_905216075.1 uncultured bacterium
CAAGCATGCCGCTGGATGTAGCCCATCGCCGCCGCAACCTGCGCCGAGGGAAGCGCGGGTGCGCCCGTTTGCAGCAGCGCGGCCTCGTAGCTTTGCATGAGCTCGACCAGCAGCAGCTCAAACAGCCTCGACACGATCTGGGGGCTTGCTGTCGTCGGCTCCAGGAGCTCGCACAACATCTCCTGCATATACCGGCGCACGCGGCGGCTGTTGCCCGTACGGAAATGCACGTGCCCGCGATGATCGGTCTCGTCGTTAAGTGCGTTGAGCAGGAACTGCGAGACGGCACTTGTGGGCGAAAGGCTTTGCTCCAGACTGCGGCGCAGCATCGGCCGCGAAATGACAATGCTCAACATCAGGTCATGCTCGCCGAGCTCGTCTACGGCATGCGGGCAGGCGGCATCGAGCAGAAGTATCTCGTTTTGGGCGAGCGTGAGTTGCGTACCATTGACAACCTGTGGCGCGCTCCCTCGATAGACATAGCTGATTTCGACATAATCGTACACGTGCTCCGGCACGGGGTTAAAGCGCGAGTTGCGCACAATCGACAGGCCCTCGGGCATACCTTCTTGGTGCAGGGCGTACGTCGCGTTACCGATTTTATGGACATGCCTGCCATCGATATCTGCCTGTTGACCCTGTCTAAATACATCGTTCCAGTCATAGCGGGCGCCCGCGCAGTAAGCGCGCTCGCTGTCGGTCAGCTCGAGCAAAAGATTGTCCAAACGTGCGGTATCCATAGCGCCACCATCGTTGATTTAGTCATATTCTGCCGTGGTTTTGATATTAGCAGGGCAGCGCGGACGACGTACTCTGACTTCAATCGATTTAAAAGGTTGGTTTTAGAGGAGTGGGTATGGCAGCATATGACAACCATGTGCTTCCGTTCTTGTGGCTCAAGGGCGAAGAACGCGAGACGATTACCGAATACTTAGAGCAGATTGCCGGGGCGGACATCCGTGAAGTCTGCCTTGAGTCGCGCACGCATCCCGAGTTTTGCCGCGATGGCTGGTGGTCCGACCTGCGATTTATCATTGGCGAGTGCAAGCGCCTGGGCCTGAAGATCTGGCTGCTCGATGATGCCCACTTTCCCACGGGCTACGCCAACGGCGCGCTTTCAGGCGAGGATGTAGACCCCACGCTCAAGAAGACCGTGCTTAAGCATCACACGGTAACGGTCGTTGGACCCCAGCCGTCCACGACCATCAAGCTCGGCAACCTCATGGATCCCACGGAGCACTTTGTGGGCGCGGCGGGTTTTGACGCTGCCGGCGTGCCGCTCGACCTTGAGCTCGCCGTTGAGCAGACCGAAGACAGCATTCCCGCCCGCCTGCGCTTTGACGCCCCCGCCGGCGTTACCACCCTCGAGCTCTACGTCACCAGCCAAAAGACCGGCTTTCGCGATGAATACATCAACATGGTCGACGCCGATTCGTGCCGCGCGCTCATCGATGCCGTCTACGAGCCCACGTTTGAGCATCTGGGCGACGAGTTCGGCTGCACCATCCTGGGGTTCTTTACCGATGAGCCGGGCTTTATGAACGAGAAGGGCACGGCTCTCGACGATGCTTCTACCAGCAGCTTTATTGGACGCGGCGATATGGCACTACCTTGGTCGGACGAGCTTGCCAGCCGCCTGCGCAATGCACTTGGCGAGGACTGGCTCACCAAGCTACACGGCCTTTGGACACGCGAGGCAGATGGCGCCCGAGTCCGTCACACCTACATGGACATTGCCACGCAACTCTACCGCACCTGCTTTGACGAGCAGATCGGCGACTGGTGCCGTGAGCACGGCGTCATGCACATCGGACATGTGATTGAGGACAAAAGCTGCCACACGCGCCTGGGCCAGGGCGCCGGGCACTACTTCCGCGCTGTCGCCGGTCAGGACATGGCGGGCATCGATGTGGTTATCAACCAGCTCGCCCCTGGCATCGACCACGGCCCTTACAGCTACTTCCATGGCGCATGGAACATCGAGTTCTTTACCTACGCGCTTGCCAAACTGGGCTCTTCGGCCGCGCGCCTCGACCCCAAAAAACAAGGACGCTGCATGGCCGAGGTCTTCGGCGCCTTCGGCTGGCACGAGGGCTTGCGCGAGATGAAATGGATTGCCGACCACATGCTCGTCCGCGGCGTCAATTGGTTTACGCCGCACGCGTTTAGCATGGCGCCCTTTCCCGATTGGGACTGCCCGCCGCACTTTTACGCGCACGGCAACAATCCGCAGTGGCCGCACTTTGGGCGGCTCATGAGCTATATGAACCGCACGGCAACACTGCTTTCGGGAGGCTGTGCCACGCGTCCCGTCGCCATCCTGTACCACGCCGATGCCGAGTGGGCCGGCAGCGCCATGCCTATCGAGCGCGTGGCTGCCGAGCTCACGCGTGCGCAGATCGACTTTGATTTTGTGCCCGCCGAGGCTTTTGAAGACAAGAGCCGCTACGAGGTTTCGATTGCCGACGGATTACTTTGCGTTAACAACTGCCGCTACCAGGCATTTGTTATGCCCGGTGCTACGTTTATTGGCGCGGAGACGGCGCAGGCCGTAAGGCGCATGATTGATGCGGGAGTTATGGTCCTTGCCGTCGACGAGGTGCCGAGCGCGCTTTACGACGCGGACGTCGTGGTTGAACTGGGTGAACTTGCAGCGACTCAGCTTGCCGATATGGCGGGCGTGTTGGCGAGCGCTGGGCTGCAGACGGTTGTCACCGACACGCCCCAGCCCTGGTTGCGCGCGCTTCGTTACGAGCGCGCCGGCGAGACCTACGTTATGCTCGTCAACGAGCACCCACGCGAGCGCATCGACTGCACGGTTGCGCTTGCGACAGGCGAGCGCCTTTGCGGCACGCGGCTCGACCTGTTAAACGGTATCGAGCCCGTTGCGTTTGACGGTGCGTTGGAGCTCGCACCCTTCGAGAGCTGCTTCGTTGTTTTGGAAGCGAGCAGCGAGGATGCGCCCGGAGACGGCGCAATCGACGCCGATGCATCGCTCGACCTGCGCATCGAAGGCCCATGGACCGTTGCCCTCTCCCCTGCCGGCAGCAATGGCGCCTTTGGTGAAGCGCAAGAGCTCGAGCACCTATGCGACCTTACAACCGATCTGTTCACCGGCACCTGCGGCACCTACCGATATCATGCGTCGTTTGAGCTGGCGAACGACCTTGCCGATGCCACAATCGACCTGGGAGATGTCTACGAAGTCGCGACACTTACGCTCGACGGACACCCACTCGGCACACGCATCTGTCCGCCCTATCGCTTTGTCATCAATCCTCTTGCTGCCGGCACGCACGAACTCACCGTCGACGTCATCAACACGCTCGACCATGCGATTCCCGACATCTTCGCCCTCACCGAACCCGTCGCCCCGAGCGGCATCCTCGGCCCCGTTACCCTTTGCGGGCAAAACCTGCCAAAATAAACCTGTCCCTTTTTGGCAGGTTTGTTGAGTGTGGGAGTTCGCATGGATATCAAACGCAAGATTTCCGAGGCACAGGGCCTTACCCCTACCGAGCAACAGCTCGGCATTGCAGCCCTTGCCATCGGCGAGGACATCCGCGGGCTTTCTATTAAGGAATTTGCCGCACGCACCAACGTTTCGGTCGCGAGTGTGCACCGTTTTTGCAAAAAGCTCGGCCTCGAGGGATTCAAAGACCTCAAGGTCGAGCTTATTCGCTTGGCAACCGAGGCGGGCAACCGGCGCGACGTGGACATCAACTTTCCCTTTGATGCTACGTCCAGCCCCGCGCAGGTTATGGAGCGCATGGAGGGGCTCTACCAGACCACGCTGGCCGAAACGCAGGAGCTGCTCGACCCCACGCAGCTTGACCACGCCGCCAAGCTCATCGCGAACGCCCGACAGGTCGACATCTACACGGGCTCGCACAACCTCTATCCAGCGGGAATGTTCCGCGACCGCCTGCTCTCCGCCGGTAAAAGCGCGACGTGCCACGACGGTGTCGAGGCCCAGGTGCGAACGGCACTCGCCTCGGGTCCCGACCATGCGGCAATCGTCATCTCCTACAGCGGCCTTGCCCCCAGCCTCAAGGACATCTTGCCGATCCTCAGCAGCCGGCATGTCCCGGTCATCGTCATCGGCACGCCTTATTGCGCGCGCATTCACCCTGGCTTTGCCGCCTACCTTACGGTGAGTGACCACGAGAGCATGACGCATCGCATCACGCAGTTCGCCAGCCATATCGCCGTGCAATACGTGCTCGATTCGCTCTACAGCAGCTACTTCGCCAAAGACTACGCCCACTGCTCCGAATTCCTGGAGCGCTCGTTCCCCTACACCCGCCTCCCGGGGCTCAAGTAGCGACGAGCGTGGATTTTCGGACGCTTATCTAACGAGCGTGGATAATCTCCCACTTTGAGCCCGCACGGGAGCCAAAAACGGGAGATTATCCACGCTCGTGTTGAATGATCCGTTTTCCTCTGTGTCCGAGGGACCACTCGACCGCCTTGCACCAAAGTAATAACGGCTTCTCGTCATTAGATTGTTCAAATCGACTCTAACGACTATTTTCGCCATAAACTCGTTATTAGAATTGATAGATAGTCGTTGGGGACGTTCTTAAATGACTAGTCGTTTAAGAACGTCCCCAGCGACCACTCCGGCAACGCCGATGTTATGGCAACGACAGCGAAAACCCGCCAGAGCGAGCAAGGTGCCTTGAAACAAGGCGGCATTGA
>CAJMSO010000170.1 GCA_905216075.1 uncultured bacterium
AAGCCGCTGCCCGTGCTCATCCCGGAGTCCGAGCAGTTCGCCAACCGCCTGCGCAAGAACGCCCGTCTGCGCCGCAAGTGGGCCAAGCGCGAGGGCGTGAGCTGCTACCGCGTCTACGATGCCGACCTGCCCGACTACTCCGCCGCCATCGACCTGTACGAGGGCTGCCCGCAGACGCCGGGCCGCTGGCTCGTCATCGCCGAATACGCCGCACCCAAGACCATCGATCCCGCGCTAGCCCAGGCCCGCATGCTCGACATCTTGGCCATCGCGCCGCGTATCCTTGATGTTCCGGCCGAGCACGTGCACGCCAAGGCCCGCATGCGTTCGCGCGGTGGCTCGCAGTACGGCAAACAGGGCGCCGGCAAGGGTGGCTCGGGCGAGCGCGCCAACATCGCGCGCCGTCGTCTGCCGCTCATCGAAGAGGGTGGACTCACCTTTGCCGTCAACTTTGATGACTACCTGGACGTTGGCATCTTCCTGGATCACCGCGTCACCCGCAACCTGGTACGCGAGCACGCCAAGCAGGCGCGCCGCTTCCTCAACCTGTTTGCCTACACCGGCACTGCCACCTGCTACGCGGCCGATGGCGGCGTCGAGGAGACCGTGACGGTCGACCTTTCCAACACCTATCTGGACTGGGCCGAGCGCAATATGCGCCAGAACGGCTTTGTTGGTCCGCAGCATCATTTTGTGCGCGACGACGTACTTGCCTGGATTCGCGACCAGCGCCAGACGCGCAACCGCTGGGACCTGATCTTTGTCGACCCGCCCACGTTTTCGAACTCGTCCAAGATGGGCCGCCGCACTTGGGATGTCCAGCGCGACCATGTTGAGCTTTTGGCCGGCGTATCGCGCCTGCTCGCGCAGGGCGGCCACGCCATCTTTAGCTGCAACCTGCGCGGCTTCCGCCCCGAGACGCGTAAGCTCGCACGCGCGGGCGTCGTGCTGGAGGACATTACGGCGCAGACCATCCCCGAGGATTTCGCACGCAACCAGAAGGTGCACCACTGCTATATCGTGCGCCGCCTGCCCATCGAGGACGCCATGGCCGAAGTCGGCTTTAGCGCCGAGGAGATTGCCGAGCGAACCGAGGAGCTGCGCAACCCCGAGGCCCGCAAGCCCCGTGCAGCAGCGCCCGCGCACGCGCAGGCCGGCAACGGCAAGTCCAACTTTGCCAGCAAACCCTCCCCTGCCGGCAAGTCCAAAAAGAAGAAGTTCTACGCCAGCAAGCCCAAGGATAAATAGACAACGTTGCGGTGGAATACGGACTGTTTTGCCTGGAATTAGGTAAATTTAGACCGTATTTCACCGCAACTCATATTGGGATGGTGGTTGGCGATCTAGCCTTGGGTGACCAGGCGATAGCCGATACCCACGTGCGTCTGGATATAGCGCGGATGCGCGGGGTCGGACTCGATCTTCTTGCGCAGCGTGCCCATAAAGACGCGCAGGCTCGCCAGGTCGCTCTTAGTTGCCGTGCCCCAAATCTCGTGCAGGATAAACTGGTGCGTCAGCACCTTGTCGGCGTTGTGTGCCAGCAGGCACAGGAGCTTATACTCGATCGGCGTCAGATGCAGTTCCTCGCCATCCATCGTGGCGATGCCGGCATCAAAATCGATATGCAGCTCACCGGTATCAAACGAACCCTCAGAGACAACGCCGCCCGTCTGCGCATACGAAAGGGGCCTGAGCGTCGTGCGAATGCGCGCGAGCAGCTCCTCGACCGAAAACGGCTTGGTCAGATAGTCGTCGGCACCGGCATCGAGCGCGCGGATTTTGTCCGCATCCTCGCTGCGCGCCGAGACCACGATAATCGGCATGCCCGACCATGCGCGCACCGACTCCACTACCTTGACGCCGTCCATATCGGGCAGGCCCAAATCGAGCAGCACAATGCTCGGCGCTTGCGATGAGGCGGCGGCGATAGCGGCATGGGCGGTCTCCACGGCCATATGACGCAAGCCGTGCGCCTCGAGTGCGGCAACGATTAAGTTGCGAACGGCGGGGTCGTCCTCAACGACCAAGATGAGCGGTTTTACGGCAGAGTTCGGCACGACGCTACTCCTTATCAAACGAAACATCGGCGACGGGAAGCTCAATCGTAAAGACCGAGCCGTGCGGGTCCGCCGCGGCAACCTCTATGCTACCGCCATGTGCCAACGCAATGGAACGGCAGAGCGAAAGACCCAGGCCAACGCTGCGGTGGCTGTCGGCCAGACCATGGTTGGCGGTATAGAACGACTCGAAGATCCGCTCGCGATCCTCGGGTGCGATGCCCGGACCATCATCGGCCACCGAGCACGCCACGCGTCCATCGTCGACGCTAATCGAAATCATGATATGCGAGCCTGCGGGCGTATAGGCGATGGCGTTGTTCACCAGATTGACCACCAACTGCACCATCAGGCGCGCATCGACGTTGACGAGCGCCGGCTCATCGCACGCCACTACTTTAAGGTCGTGCTCGCGCACGGCAGGGTTCACGTGGCGCAGCGCCTCCTCGACGATATCGTCCATGAGCTCGAGCGTGGTAGACAGGCGCATACCGCCACCCTCGAGCTTGGTGATGGCGAGCAGATTCTCGACGGTGGCGTTGAGCCACAGCGCATCCGAGCGAATGGATAGAAGCAGGCCGCGGCGCGTCTGGGCATCGAGCACCGCAGTGCCGGTCGAGCCCTGGTCGAGCAGCACGTCGGCATTACCCGAAATACTGGTAAGCGGCGTGCGCAGATCGTGCGAAATGGAGCGCAGCAGGTTGGCGCGCAGCTGCTCGTTTTTGGCGAGCACCGCCGCCTCCTCGCGGGCCTCCATGGCGCGGGCGCGATCGAGTGCCAGCTCGCCTTCGCTCACAATGGCATCGGCAAGTGTCCGCTCCTCGTGCGTCAGCACGTCGGGCTCGGCAACGATAGCCAGCACGCCCACCACCGAGGCGGGGTCGCCCGAGCGCACGAAGCCGTCGCCCGTGCGAACCGTCAGGTAGATACCATAAAACGCCGAGCCGCCATAGGTGGCATCGAGCGGCGTTCCCACATAGGCGGACGCCGAGAGTCGCGGCGGCATCTGCGGCGCCAGTTCGTGCACCGGTGCCGCATCGCCCACAGCCGTGTACGTCGCACGCGGCAGCAGGTCATCGCCCTCGGCGTCGGCGCTGTACCATACGACCGGACAGCCCGAAAGACGCGCCAGCTGCGTTGCCATGGCGTGAATGATCTGCTGCTGATCGGCGCACCGCTGCAGCATGCGGTTGGTCTCGAGCACCATATGCGTGCGGCGGTCGCTGGCGGCAGCCTGTGCCAAGGCGCGGCGCAGGGCCAACGCAATCGAGCTCGACACAAGCGAGACCACGAACATGATGAAGAACATGCCGGGATAGCCGCGGTCGATAAGCGACAGCGAGTAGCGCGGGTCGACAAACAAGAAGTTGTAGAGCGCCACGGCGGCAGCCGAGCTCAGCAAGCAATACAGGCGACTCCAGGTAAAGAATGCGCACAGCTGAACGGCGAACACATAGACGATCATGATGCTCGGCGCGAGACCCGGATGGTCGAGCAACGCGCCCACAATCGTCGCCGCGACCAGCAGCCCCACCGATACGCAGGCGTCATACAGAGGAGTGCGGCGCGTCAGCGTTGTGCGCCGCCACCAAAAGCTATCGGCAATATCACCATCCGTACGGACGTCCATCAGCGCCCCGCCCCTCTCTCAAAAACAAAAACCACCACAAAGGGACAGGCACCTTTGTGGTGGTTTCCCTTGTGGTGGTTCCAAGTGTAAAGCCTTTGCAGCCTGCGGTCGCTAGACAAACAGCGCGTGCGCGAGCAGGGCACACACGCACACCGCTCCAAATACCAGTGCCACGATCGAGATCACGCGGTCGGCCATATCCATGTTGGCGCGGTTCGTCAAAAACCGATCTTCGGCGGCGTCGACACGTGCCTCACGTACCAGCTCGGCAACCACCTCGCGGCCATCAAGCATCTTTGCATCCATGTTTGCCTCCCCGGTCTCAATCTTGTCCATCGAAAACCAACTCCGTGCAACCCGTCGGCGCCTACGGCCGCTCGTTGGGGGCCAGGCGCTGCATCTTGTTCACGGCCTTGAACTTGGTGAACAGCGGCACGTACTCAAAGCTCACGTTCGAGTTCTCCAGGCCGTACCAGCGTGCAGGCGTGCCGGCGGCGCGGCGGATGATGTACTTGAGCGTGATGGCCGTACGCTCGCTCGGCTCCACATCGCTTTCAGGCGCCAGAAGCTTACGAATCAGGACGAACTTGAACGTACCGATGTTGCCCGGATCCTTGTAGACCGAGTAGTCATGCGTCTGCGGCGGCAGCTCGCCAGTGGCAGCCAGGTCCTGAACAACCTGACGCAGGTAGGCATTGACGCGCTGGTTGATCTTGTAGCCCAGGTACAGATGCACGCGGAACACGTAGTCGGTGCCGAACGTCTCGACCGAATAGGCAAAGGTATGCGGTTCGTCCATGGTCTCGACGTTCACAAACCACCAGGCGTGGGCACGCTTGGGATGCTTGTCCAAGATCGAGTAGACAATATCGCGGTCGATGTAGTCGGTATGGGTGTCCTTGGTCAGGTACACGACGTTGTCGCTCATGCGCTCGTAACGGTCGTCGTCGCGCAGGCGCTTGAGCTGCGGCAGG
>CAJMSO010000171.1 GCA_905216075.1 uncultured bacterium
TGCCACAGCTAACGATGCCCATGCATCGCTTGCAGCTGAAGGGGGAGCGCTCGATGCCGTGAACAGTGCCGTGGCGGAGCTCTCTCGTATGGCTACTGTCGATCGAAAGCTGGGCGACATTGCCGATGCGCTTTCGGATGCCTGCATCTTGCTTGAGGATTGTGCCAACGAGCTGCGCGCCTATCACGATGGGGTCGCTTTCGATCCGCGCGAGCTGGCTCGTATGCGCGAGCGTTATTCCGATCTTAAGGGTTTGCTACGTCAGTGGGGACCCACCATGGGCGATGTCTTTGCCATGCGCGATCGCTCACAAGAGTTGTTGTCGCTGGTCGATGATGGTGATGAGCGGATCAAGAAGGCTCGCGAGGCGCTCGGGTGTGCCGAACGCGAGCTTTTTGCTGCTGCCAAGGCGCTTAAACGCGTGCGGAATACCGCAGCCCCTCGCTTTTGCCACGAGGTTGGCCGTCAGATGGCGCGCCTGGAGATGGGCGACGCCGAGCTCGTTTGGGAGTCGCGCGATCTTCCGCGTGCCGAATGGACGCTGGCGGGGCCTTCGAGCTATGAGCTTTTGTATCGCAGTGGTGCCGGATTGACGCCGCGCCCCCTGCGCCGCATTGCGTCGGGCGGTGAGCTGAGCCGCGTCATGCTGGCGAGCAAGGTCGTTCTCGGTAACGCGGACGGCGTGGATACGCTGGTGTTCGACGAGGTCGATGCCGGTGTCGGCGGCTCTACAGCACGTGCCCTCGCGAGCGTGCTGGCAGATCTCGCCGCTACGCATCAGGTGATTGTCGTAACCCACCTGGCGCAGGTCGCTGTCATGGCCGACAAACACTACGTGGTGAGCAAAGAGCCCGGCGACGTTCCCCAGACGCATCTGGATGAGGTGGCCGGGGACGCCCGCATCGCAGAGATCGCCCGTATGCTGAGTGGCGATCAATCTGAGGCAAGCCTGGCACATGCCAAGCAGATGTTGGAAGAGGCTCGAGGTTAGAACGAGCTGACAGTGTTGGCGGGGACAAAATATCAGCAATTGTTGCACCGCCACTTGCTTGTCTGGCCCGACCGTCAAAAACTATGCCGGTTTACTACGATGAATCGGCGTAGCTCGAGCACAGCTAAAATTGTAAAAAGAAAACCGCAGGTAGAACCCCTGCGGTTTTCTTTTAAAACACGATGTGGTCGCATATTCCGATTTCATCGTAGTAAACCGGCATAGTTTTATCGGAACGGTACATAACGTCCCCTGATAAAACCTACTCCACGACCTTATCCGGCTGGATGAGCTCCTCGTAGTAGCTGATATGCTCGCGGGCGTCTTCAATCTCGGGCAGCAGGAAGTTGTAGATAACCTCGATTATCATCGTGGCACTCATCTTGGAGAACGCAAAGTCGCCCGTGGTGAGCAGTGCCTCGTGGTTCACAGTATTAAAGGTGTAGTCTGCCAGGCGAGCAAGCGGGGACTTGCTGTCGCTGCTGATGACGACAACGGTGGCGCCACAGCCGCGAGCCGCTTTTGCCATGCGATTCAGTCGACGCGACTTGCCGGAGTTCGAGATCAGCACGATGACATCTCCGGGGCGCAGCGTAAGCGCAAAACCAATCGAGGTCTCGCTGATGGTGCTTGCCATACAGCGAAGGCCCAGCTGCGAAAACTTAAACGTCGCGTCGAGCGCGACGGCATTGGTGTTGCCTACGGCTGCAAACTCGATAGCCCCTGCGTTCTTAAACGCGTGCACGACGGCTGTCAGCGTGTCGTGATCAATGCCATCGATAGTCGCATTGAGTTCGCTGACCTTGGCAGCGAGAATATTCTTGAGGCTCTGCTCCATATTGTCGAGCGAGACCTCGTCGGTGAGGCCTTCATTGCGCTGGCTTTCCAGATCGCGCGCTAGTGAAAACTGGAAACTGCGAAAACTGCCAAAACCCAGTTTGCGGCAGAAGCGCGAGACGGTTGCCTCGGAGGTTGCAGCGGCGCGCGAAAGCTGAGCGGCTGTCAGACGCGGGGCCTCGGACTGGTGCTCTAGGATATAGTCGACAATGCGCTGCTCGGACTCGCTGTACCCCCTGTGCATACTAATAAGGGAGAGTGCGCTCTTGCTGCTATCGGACATGGGATGGCTCCTGGCTGGCATGATAATCGGACTTGTTTTGTAATGTCGTAGTATACGGGCATTTTCAATTACAAGATACACCTTGCCGTTTCAATAGTTGATGGTAAACTTTCATCGACCGTTTACGGTAATGAAAGAACCTTTCACCGGAGAAATGAGCTGTATTGCTTCTCATATAAGCGGTGGGTTGGTATCTTTCAGGTGTGGAAAAACGCGCATGGAAGCGCGTGTAGGGGAGCGCCTGCGGGCGCAGTACTCAAGAAGGAGGGACACATGGCTAAGTTTGACATCATCGCCGCCACCGGTTGCCCGACCGGCATCGCGCACACCTTCATGGCGAAGGAGGCGCTGGAGAAGGCTGCTGCCGAGCGCGGTCTGACCATTAAGGTTGAGACCCATGGCCAGGTCGGTGTCGAGAACGAGCTCACCAAGAGTGAGATCGCTGGCGCCAAGGCCGTCGTCGTCGCAGCCGATAAGGATGTCCAGGCGGAGCGTTTCGCCGGTAAGCCCATGGTTTCCGTTGGTGTTTCCAAGGCCCTGTCCGTTGAAGCCGCCGGTAAGCTGATTGACCGCGCGCTCGCCGCCAAGGGTGACGACACGGTTGCAGCCGCTGCCGATATCGAGGATGAGGTCGAGGAGAAGGAGTCCATCGGCCACATCATCTATAAGCACCTCATGAACGGCGTCAGCCACATGCTGGTCTTCGTCGTAGCCGGTGGCGTCCTGACCGCTGTTTCGTTCCTGTGGGGCATCACGTCCTTCGATTCGACGGCTGCCGACTACAACAGCTTCGCCGCTATGCTCAAGATCATCGGCGGCATTGCCATGAACCTCATGGTTCCCGTGCTTTCCGCCTACATCGCCGAGTCCATCGGCAAGCGCCCGGCGCTCGTCCCCGGCTTTGTTGCCGGTATGATCGCCATCCAGGGCCTGCCCGTTAACGCTGATACCCACATGATCGATGCTGGCGGCACCGGTGTGGGCTTCGGCTTCCTGGGCGGCATTGTCGGCGGCTTCCTCGCTGGCTATGTCATCCTGCTGCTCGAGAAGGTTTTTGCCAAGCTGCCCAAGAACCTGGACGGCCTCAAGGCTATCTTCCTGTATCCGCTGTTCTCGACTGCCATCGTCGGTCTGGTCATGCTCGGCATCTCCGGCCCCATGGCTGCCATCAACACCGCCATGATGGACTTCCTCAAGGGTTTGTCTGCCTCTGGCGCTGTTGTCCTGGGTCTTGCTATCGGCTGCATGTGCGCCTTTGACATGGGCGGCCCGGTCAACAAGGCTGCTTATGTCACCGGTACCGCTATGCTCACCGAGGCTCTGGCCGCCGGTGTTGGCACCGATACCTACAACTTCGGCACCAACTTCATGGCTGCCGTCTCCGCCGCCTGCATCGTTCCGCCGCTGATCACCACCTTTGCCGTCGTTGTCGGCAAGAAGTACTTCAGCCAGGAGGATCATGACGCCGGTGTCGTCAACCTCATCCTTGGCTGCACCCACATCACCGAGGGCGCCATTCCGTTCATGACCAAGAACATCTGGCCCGTCATGCCCATCATGATGCTCGGTTCCTCCATCGCCTCGATTCTGACCATCATGTTCAACGTCCACGATCCGGCGCCCCACGGTGGCTTCCTGGTCCTGCCCGTTGTCGAGAACGGTCCGCTTTGGGTCCTCGCGATCCTCATCGGCGCCGTGGTCGGTGGCATCCTGTTCGTCGTTTTCAAGAAGTATGACTTCGAGAAGAACCAGAAGGCAGCTCCCGCCGCTCCCGTCAAGCCGGTCGAGGCTCCCAAGCCCGCTGCCGTCGAGGCCTCCAAGGCCGAGGCTGCCGGCTTCGTGAAGGTCGAGAACGTTTTTGTCGCCGAGGACTTCGCTTCTCGTGACGAGGCTCTGAGCTTTGTTTCCAACCAGGCTGTCAAGGCCGGTATCGCCAGCGACGCCGATGCCGTGATGAATGCCTTCCTGGCCCGCGAGGCCGAGGGCACCACGGGCATGATGGAGGGCTTTGCTATCCCGCATGCCAAGTCCGATGCCATTACCGAGGCCGCCGTTATCGTCGTCAAGGACGACTCTGGCGTGACCGGTTGGGACACCATGGACGGCGCTCCCGTCAACGTGGCTATCGCCCTGCTCATCCCCGGTGCCCAGGCCGGTACCACGCACCTCAAGATCCTGTCCAAGGTCGCCGAGGCGCTCATGGACGAGGACTTCCGTGCCACCGTCAAGGGTTCCACCGACGCCGTCGAGATCGCCAAGACGATCAACGCCCGCCTGGTCTAATCCCGCAACACGCGAATACCATCGCCCCCTGTATACAAGGCGGAGTCCCTCCCCAGGGCCTCCGCCTTTTTCATCCCCTTCCTAAGTTGCGGTGAAATAGGGACTATTTAAACGTTTCAACTGCAAAATCAGTCCCTATTTCACCGCAACTTATGGGAGGGCATAGAGGGGGCCGCCTATCGAGTCCTTGTCGCGGACAGATCATCAGCCAGAATTCCTTTCAGCCGACATTACTTTGG
>CAJMSO010000172.1 GCA_905216075.1 uncultured bacterium
CGGAAGTGACCGATGCTGTCATCGACACCTATATCCATCTGACACGGCACGACCTTCTGGTCCATCTCCTCGCCCGTGTACATCCCGCCGAACTCGTCGGGGTAGGCCAGGCGCCACGCGCCGGCCTTGGCGCACTTCTCGATCATGACGCCAGGCATCTTCGCCCAGTTGCTCTTGCCGGTGCTGTAGTCGGTGAGCGCCAGCTCCACGTAGGCCGGCTCCTTGCCGTCCTTGAACTGCACCTCGGCCCAGCCGCCGAGAAGCTGCTCGCCCACCTGCTTGTAGACGGCGCTGCCGCGCTTCTTGACGATCTGCCCCTCGCGCATCACCACGACGCCGCTCTTGATGCCGCCGTAGCTCTCCTGGCGGTTGGCGCGGCGGTTGAAGACCTGATAGGCGGTGATGATGCTCGCCGGCGCGTTGCCGTACTTGACGAGGTAGACCTCCTTCGTGAAGGGATTCAGGTGCTGGCGGTTGCAAAGCTCCACGCACAGCGCCAGCTCGCTGTCGGTCGCGTTGGGGCACAGGCGCTCGCGGATATCCTGCGAGGTGAACTTGACGGGCATGCCCGCATCGTCCTTGAACTCGATGATCTCGTTACTCATTGATGGTCACCCCTTCGTCATTGATCTCGACCTTCTCGATGTCCACGCCCGCCAGCTCGGCGAATACGCCGCGCGGCCCGTTCAGCTTGTAGATGCGCTCCATGCGGCCGGCGCTGCCGACAATGGAGTCGTAGACCTCGGAGTCCTGTGAATCGGCTCCCAGCAGCTTCACGCTGTACAGAAGCCCGTAGGCGATGCCGCGCAGGCACGCTGGCTTCAAGCCCCTCTTCCCTATCTCGGCGCCATCCTCGTCTGCGAGGCAGATAAGGTTCGTGGCGAACTCGTCCAGCACTTCGAACGCATCGCCACCGACTTGGACGTCTATGTGCATGTACTCCATTGCTTAATCTCCGTTTCTCTTCTCCCTGGTTCCTGCGAACCAGCCGCGGTAGACCTGTATGTCCATGTGCGGCTCGATGCCGCGCCGGCGGGGCCACTTGACGACGTGGAGCTCGACCACCTGGTTGTCGTCACCCCAGACCGCCCCGTTCATCCCGTCCAGCACCAGCTTGGCTATGTTGTCCGCGTCCGGCTTGAACGTGCAAGGCTCCGACGTGATGCTCTTCGGCCTCGACTCCGGCAGCGGGCTGTACGCGTCGATGCGTACCGCGACGGGGACCCTGAACGGGAACAGCATCCCCTTGAGACCCGGGTACGCCTCCCGCATGGCCTTGAGCGCCGCGTCGCGGATGGCGGCCTCGTTGCGGATTGTCTCGGGGGGCGTGTACATCCGCGCGTGGCGCCGGTCGAGCCTGTGGCGAAGCTTGCCGGCCACGAACGGGACGGTGAACGCGAAGTTCCTTCCGATCACAGTACCGACCCCATCCCGAGCACGACGCGGACACCATCCGCCGCGAGCAGCATCGCCCGCAGGACGTACGGCATGAGCGCGTACACCGCGAGCGTGAGCGCGACGAACACCGCGCACCTAAGCAGCCTCGATGCCATGCGTTCCCTCCTCAATCCACTGCTCCACCCATTCCGGGCGCACCATGCGCCCCACCTTGCGCCCCTCGGGCAGCTGCGAGCGCAGGCGGCCCGCCTTGCACTCGATGCGCAGCGTGTCGTAGGGCACCCCCGTCACCCTCGACGCCTCGCGCAGCGTGTACATCAGCTTGTGGCGGATGCCTAGCTCGTCGGCCATCTGCTGGAACGTTTTGGCTCTGCTAGAATCCATGAGTGACCTCCTTTCGGGTCTGGAGCCGTCCCCGCTTTCCACACCGGGCGGCTCTTTTTTGTTGCTTGCTTTCGGGGCCCCGCCCCCGGCACGGCACCGGTAGGGAACGTCCCCGCGGATGGTTACCGGAGAGCCGCGGGGCAACGGTGCCGCCCCGGGGATGGGGCACGCGGGTTGCCTGAGCGGCAATACCTGCGTTTCCGCGTTATTCGCGCGGTAGGCTTCGGGCCATGATCTTGAGAGAGCCGACATACCGACCGAGGCACGCGAAGCGGCGTCCGGGCGTCGCCCGGGCGTTCAACCGCCTGTGCGACAGCGAGGCCGCAAGGGCGCTCGCCAACCTAATCGACTGGCTCGACCGCATCGGCTTCGCCCTCGGCCTTCTCGCGCTGCTCCTGAAGCTCTTCCTCTAGAGCCGTGAACCTCAGCGCCATGGCGACGTTGCACGCCCACAGGAGCGCGATCGACAGGCCGGTCCAGTCGCAACGAACTGCGGCGACGACCGCCGCGGCGAGAAACGCGACGAGCCATGCCAGCTGGACCGCCGGGATAAGGCGCCGTCTCCTTGACTTCCCCATGTCGCTCTCCCTAGTGCTCGTCGAGAACCGGGTCGCGGACCAGGTTCTCGAAGTCCGTCGACCAGCCGATGCCGTTGGCGGTGAAACGCACGGCGGCGTACACGCAGTAGCGCGTGCCGGCAATCTCGGCGCTTTTCAGGTCGCCATCCTGCATGCTCAAGCTCCGGCTCTCGAAGCCGAACAGGCGGCAGATGCGGCCCTTCACCGACTCCTCCGTCTCGCACATGTCGCCGTCGAGGCCCTCATTCGGCTCGAAGGTGACGTGGTAGGGGTAGTTCTTCCTGGTGTTCATGTCGCCCTCCCCTACAGCTCGAAGTCGGAAAAGTCGCGGGCCTCGACGGGCTCGGCCTCGACCGTGATGGCCTCGGGGATGTTCCAGCCGCCCAGCTCGATGTCGATGTAGTTCTCGTTCATGGTTCTCTCCGTTTCGTTGGATGCAAACTTTAACTTTCCTCTGTTGCCAAAAAAATATCGTCGCGAGTGATGCCGAGGAACGTCAGGACCCTTTCGAGGTCTTTGGCTCGCATCTCTCCGGGATAAAGCTCGTAACGGTCATAGGTCGGTTGGCTGACCCCCAACATCCGCTGAACTGCGACTTTCTTAACCCCTTTGCTCTCGCGAACATCTCGCAGGGTATTCAAGTGGCCTCCTCTCTCTTGCTGAACTAATAGTAAATCTTTCTTTGCATCGTGTAAACAAAAACTTTTCTAGAATGAAAAGTTTTCTTTTCTAAAATGATAAGTAAAGTTATACATAGGCAAGGAGAGGCCCATGGAAATCGGTAAAAACCTTCGCCGGCTCAGAAGTAGAGCCGGACTGACCCAACAGGAAATAGCCGACAAACTCGATGTATCGCGAGTCGCCATCGGCCAGTGGGAATCCGAGAAGTCGATGCCGAGAAAAGCGAACCTTGAGCAACTCGCCGACCTCTTCGACACCACGGTAGCCGACCTCATGGGAGAGGACGCCGCCGAGGCCGCGATCAGCGGCACCTCGCGCATGGTCCCCCTGCTGGGCTTCGCCCACATGGGCGAGCCGTGCGACGAGGGGAACCTCGCCGACGAGGTCGAGGTCCCCGCCTCCATCGCCGACGCGCACCCGCGCGGGTTCATGGTCCACGCCCAGGGCGGCTGCATGGACAACCGCTTCCCCCACGACGCCCTGCTGCTCGTCGACCCCGACATGGAGCCGGTCAACGGCCAGCCGGTGCTCGCCGAGACGTCCGACTACGGCGCCGTGGTGCGCAACTACACCCGGGGCCGCTCCACGGTCATGCTCACGGCGGACAGCCACAGCGGCGAGTACGACGACATCCTCGCCGGGCCGGGCGACGAGCCCGTGGTCTGCAAGGGCCGCGTCGTCTGGTACATGGGCGAGCGGGACGAGAGGTAGTAGGAACGGAAAAGAGGTGGGATGCATGAGGCCATTAGCTTTGGATGGCGTGCGGGCATATTACGAATCGGGAAACGGCGCCACCTTCGGCGGCGAGGAGTTTAATGTCTACTGCGACGAGAGCTGCCATCTCGAGCACGATCGCTTCAAGGCGATGTCGCTCGGGGCGGTATGGTGCCCCAAATCGAAAGTCAGGGAGATAAACAAGCGCCTCGTGGAGATAAAGGCGAGGCATGGCATCGAGATGGGCGCCGAGGTCAAGTGGACGAAGGTGTCGCCATGCAACTACGACCTCTATGTCGACATCATCGACTATTTCTTCGATGACGACGACCTGCACTTCAGGGGCCTTGTAGTTCCCGATAAATCAAAGCTGGACCACGCCCGCTTCAACCAGGACCATGACCTCTGGTACTACAAGATGTACTTCACGATGCTGAAGACCATCTTCTCCCGCGACGCGCGGTATTACGTCTATATCGACATAAAGGACACCCATTCCGGGCGAAACGCCCAGAAGCTCGAGAACGTGCTCGCGAACGATGCGTACGATTTCAACCATGAGATCGTGAGGAGGGTGCAGCCCATACGCTCCGACGAGGTTCAGTTGATGCAACTCGTTGACATCCTTACCGGCGCCATCGCGTATCGCCACAACCACGACGCCATCATGCCATCGGATAGCGTCACGAAGATTAGGCTCATCAATAGAATTATTCAGAGGTCGGGCCTCTCCCTCGTCAAGACCTCGCTCCTCAGTGAAAAGAAGATGAACCTGCTGGTCTGGCAGGCCGGGGGAATCACATCATGAACTGCTGTTGGATACCGCCCCTAGTCGAAAGGGACAGCTCGCGTCCCTGGAGCGAAT
>CAJMSO010000173.1 GCA_905216075.1 uncultured bacterium
ATGAAGACGTTGGGTGACGTTAAGGTGGGCGAGAGCTCCACCATCGTCAAGCTTCACGGTGAGGGCGCACTTCGCCGCCACCTTATGGACCTGGGGCTCATCAAGGGCACTTCGTTCAAGGTCGTGAAGGTTGCACCGCTCGGTGATCCGGTCGAGATCAACGTGCGCGGCTACGAGCTTTCCATCCGCAAGGAGGAGGCCGCCGTCGTCGAGGTCCAGTAAGGACTCGCGGCGCATATTTCTGCAGATAAAGTTAGGTTTTTCTAACTTAATGCAGCATCTTTGAAGCACATTATCCAGCCTGCGCGGAGAAAGCAGCGCAGGCACACAAGGAAGAAGGATTGAATGGCGGATTCTCAGATCCATGTCGCGCTGGCGGGTAACCCCAACTGCGGCAAGACCACGCTTTTCAACCTGATCACCGGCGCCAACGGCTACGTTGGCAACTGGCCCGGCGTCACGGTTGAGAAAAAGGAAGCCAAGCTCCTAAGCGACAAGAACGTTACCATTACGGACCTCCCTGGCATCTACTCGCTTTCCCCCTACAGCCCCGAGGAGCAGTGCTCGCGCGACTACCTCATGAGCGGCGAGCCCGATGTCGTCGTTCAGGTGGTCGATGCCACCAACCTGGAGCGCAACCTGTACCTGGCGCTTCAGGTCATCGAGACCGGCCTGCCTGTGGTCGTTGCCCTCAACATGGCCGACTTGGTCGAGAAGAACGGCGATAAGATCGACACAGACAAGCTCTCCAAGAAGCTCGGCTGCCCGGTCATGATGATCTCGGCCCTTAAGAACAAGGGCATCAAGGAGCTGTTCGAGCAGGTCAAGAAGTCCGCTGCTTCCAAGGGCCAGGTTCCGGAGCACAAGTTCGATTCCTCCATCGAGGACGTTCTGGGCCACATCGAGAACAACCTGCCGGCAAGCGTCCCCGCCAACAAGCGCCGCTACTACGCTGTCAAGCTGTTTGAGCGCGACGCGGACGCCTGCAAGCTCATCAACCTCACCAAGGAGAAGGCCGCTCGCGTGGAGGAGCTGGTCGCCCGGTGCGAGCAGGACTGCGACGACGATGCCGAGTCCATCATCACCGGTGAGCGCTATGGCGTCATTGCCCACATCATCGACGAGTGTCTCACCAAGGCTCCTGCCAAGATGAGCACTTCCGAGAAGATCGACCGCGTGGTTACCAACCGTATCCTGGGCCTGCCGATCTTTGTGGTCATCATGTTCTGCGTGTACTACATCGCCGTTTCCACCTTGGGCGGCACGGTGACCGACTTCACCAACGACCAGCTCTTCGGCACCGACGGTTGGTATGTGCTCGGTCAGGGCCGCGACGCCTACGATGCAGCCGTCGAGGCTGCGGGCGATGCTGCCGATTCGGTTGACCCGGCGGAGTATGGCCCGTATGTTCCGGGTATTACCACCATGGTCCACGACGCCCTTGTGGCGGGTGGCACCGAGGACGGTGGCCTGGTCGATTCGCTGGTCTGCGACGGTATCGTTGGCGGTTTGGGTGCCATCTTTGGCTTTGTGCCGCAGATGTTCCTGCTGTTCGTGATGCTGTCTTTTCTGGAGGACTGCGGCTATATGGCTCGCGTCGCCTTCATCATGGACCGCGTGTTCCGCCGCTTTGGCCTGTCCGGTAAGTCATTCATCCCCATGCTCGTGTCCTCGGGCTGCGGCGTCCCCGGCGTCATGGCCACCAAGACCATCGAGAACGAGAAGGACCGCCGCATGACGGTCATGACCACCACGTTTATTCCCTGTGGCGCTAAGCTGCCGATCATCGCCCTGCTCATGGGTTCCATCATCGGCGATTCTTCCACCACCGCCGCGTGGATCAGCCCGCTCTTCTACTTCCTGGGCGTCTTTGCCGTCATCGCCTCGGGCCTCATGCTCAAGAAGACCAAGCTCTTCGCCGGCCGCCCGACGCCGTTCGTTATGGAGCTTCCTGCCTACCACTTCCCGGCGATCCGCTCTTGGGCGCTGCACGTGTGGGAGCGCTGCTGGGCCTTTATCAAGAAGGCCGGCACGGTCATCTTCGCGTCCACTGTCGTGGTTTGGTTCCTGTCCAACTTTGGTAGCTACAACGGTTCCTTTGGCTTCCTGCCTGCGATGGACGGCATCCCCGAGGAGTTCATGGACTACTCCGTGCTTGCCATGCTGGGCAACCTGGTCGCCTGGATCTTCGCCCCGCTCGGCTTTAGCACCTGGCAGGCCACCGCACTGACTGTCTCTGGCCTCGTCGCCAAGGAGAACGTTGTCGCCACCGCCGGCTCGCTGCTGTCCGTCGCCGACGCGGGCGAGACCGACCCGAGCCTGTGGACCGCGTTTGCCGGCATGTTCCCCACCATGGGCGCTTGCGTTGCCTTCGGTGCCTTCAACCTGCTGTGCGCTCCGTGCTTTGCCGCCATTGGCACCATCCGCAACCAGATGGACTCTGGCAAGTGGACCGCGATTGCCATCGGCTACGAGTGCGCCTTCGCTTGGGTGATCGGCCTGTTCATCAACCAGTTCTACAACTTGCTTGTTCTTGGACAGTTTGGTATCTGGACGATTGTGGCCATCGTGCTGCTGGTTGCGATGCTCTTCCAGATCTTCCGTCCCATGCCCAAGCATGCATGGACCGACGAGGACGAGACCAACACTGCTTCCGCCGCAGTTTCCGCTTAAGTCCGAATAAGGATTAACCCCTTTCCACGAGCCCGGGTGTCCCAGCGACACTCGGGCTTTTTGGTGGGGGAGATATGGCGTTTCCGCAGATAAAACCGACCAAAATAAAACGTCCCTATTTGGTAGGTGGAGAATGGGGTAAAGTAAGTGATGGCTAACTAGAGGAGGCTTGCTATGGCACCTATCGATATTGTTGTACTGGCTGTTATCGGTATTGCGTTTGTCGCGGTATGCGTGCGCATCTACCGCAAGGGCACCTGCGCTGACTGCGCTCAGGGTGGCGTTTGCACGGGGCATTGCTCCAACAAAAAGACGTGCGCCGCGCTGAAAGGCGTCGACAAAATCGCCGAAGACTTGGGCCGCGGTATTAAATAAGGTCTAGGCATCCAAGCGCCTCGCGAGCATCCGTTCGCGGGGCGCTTTGCACATTTGGGGGCGAGCGCGGCGAGTTGAAGAGTGATTTTGGGGTATCGTTACCTGTACTGTTAATTGGCAACTTATCTATAACGGAGTATCCCCATGAGCGCTCGCGTAACCATGAAGGACATAGCCGCCGAGCTTGGCGTTTCCATCAATACCGTGCACAAGGCCCTGACGGGTAAAGCCGGCGTGAGCGAATCCGTGCGCTCCAAGGTGAATGCTAAGGCCGAGGCCATGGGTTACCATCGCAATACGAGTGCCTCGAGCCTGCGCCGCAAGGATATCAACCTGGTGTTTTGCCTGCCCCGCGCATCGCGCGAGGGAGCGTACTTTTTCCGTTACCTGTGGGAAGGCTGCAACCGCTTTGAGCAGGAGGTCATCGACCGGGGCATTACGGTTGAGCGTGTTGAATTTGGCGTGGGTGGCTACGCTGATGCGCTCGAGCAGATTGATGAGCGCCTGCAGGTAGGCGAGAAGATTGATGGCCTGCTTGCCTATGTTCCGAGCGATGACCGCGCAACCGAGCTTTTGAGGCAGATTGCCGAGGCGGGTGTGGCGATCGAGCTCGTCGATGGCGACCGACCGCACCTCGATCGCCTGGGTGCCAGTCTGGCAGACTATTCCGCGGCGGGCAGTCTTATGGCAGAGCAGGCGGCAAACCTGGTTCACGCTTCTGGGGCTGACGCCCGCGTGCTCCTGTTGGCGGGCGACCCCTATACCGATTCACACTATCTGACCGCCCGCGCCTTCCATAATTACTTGCGCGAACGTGATATTCCATGGCAGGTTGAGGATCTTGCCGGCGCCCATGCGCAAGTCAAACAGCTCGAGCGCGAGCTTGAGCAGCGCTTGAGTGCGCCGGATGCTCCCGAGCTCATCTGTAGCGTTTTTGCCGTTGGTTCCGAGGTAGTCGCCAACGCGCTTGTTTCGAGCGGCAAGGCCGGCAAGGTCATGGTAATCGGCAACGACCTGTTCCCCGAGAGCGCCTTGGCCTTGCGTCGTGGCATCTTTACCAATATTGTCTATAAAGACCCGGTGAGCCTGGCCTACCGCGGTGCCAAGACCTTGGGCGAGTATTTGCTGTGGGGTAAAACTCCGGCGGAGCCCGTGCAGAAGGGTGCTGTGGAGATGGTGTTTGCCAGCAACGTTGACCGTTACTGCAAACTCGCCGGAATCTAATGCGTTTAGTGAGTTCCCTATTTGCCGCGTACTTTTTGGTAGGGGTATCGAAAAGCTGTTTCGAAGGCCACTGATGGCGAATCTGCCGTCAGCGGCCTTTCTTTGTGTCGATCTAACGCAGGATTCATGGCCTTGGTAACCGTTAAGCGGCCAAAACCTACCGCTCACCCCGTGATGGTTAGGTGAACGTTCACCCACAAACGATTTTTGAACTAAGATGGTGAACGTTCACCTAGAGGATAGCGAGCGCATCGTGCGCCCGCTCCGCCAACAAAGGGGTTGTTTGATGAAAAACTTCATGGACGATCAGGATTTCCTGCTGAGCACCAAGACCGGCGAGGA
>CAJMSO010000174.1 GCA_905216075.1 uncultured bacterium
AAGGAGTTGCCATGTTGTTGTGTCCCGTTTGCCATGAGCCGCTGGTGGATGACGAACGCGGTGCTGCATGCGCGGGTGGGCACCGGTTTGACCGTGCGCGCGAGGGCTATCTATATCTCCTGCGCTCGTCCAAGAGCGGCGACTCCATGGGCGATCCCAAGTCGCAGGCACGCAGCCGTCGCGACTTTCTGAACCGCGGTTACTATGCGCCGTTGCGCGATGCGATGGTCGAGCTGGTGCGCAAGCAGGCGTCTGGGCGCGCCGCGTCTACGAATGGCCCCATGACGCTGCTCGATATTTGCTGTGGCGAGGGCTACTACACCAGCGCCATGGGCGCGGTGCCGGGCATGGACGCTTACGGGTTCGATTTGGGCAAAGAAATGGTGCGCCTGGCCGCCAAGCGCGGCGATGCGACCTACTTCGTGGCCAACATGAAGGACATCCCCGTGGCCGATGGCGCCTTCGATATGGTGACCGAGCTCTTTGCCCCCTTTAACGAACGCGAGTTTGCCCGCGTGCTGGCGCCGGAGGGTTCGCTCTACACCGTGGTGCCGGGTGCTCGTCACCTCTTTGGGCTCAAGGAGGTACTCTACGACACGCCGTACCTTAACGATGAGAAGCTGCCGAAGACCACCGAGCTCGAGTTGGTCGGAACGCAGCGGGTGTCTGCGAGAATTACGCTTCAGACCCAGGCCGACATCGAGGCAGTGTTCCAGATGACGCCGTACTACTATCGCACGCGCCCTGCCGACAAAGAGCGCCTGGCAAATCTGGACACCCTTCAAACCGACATCGACTTCATCATCGCCGAGTACCGCCACGGCTAACAACCTGCCAAAAAGGGACAGGTTTATTTTGGCAGGTTTTATCTGGGCAAACGTAAAGGGCCGACCGCGGAGATGCGCGATCGGCCCTTTTTAGTTGCTTGGCTGCAACAGAGGTTATGAGAAGCGGGCGCTTACAGGCGGTCCTTGTTCTCGGCCTTAACGGCGTGTGCCTGCTGAACAAAGAACAGGTCGTACACCACGATGACAAAGGCGCCAAAGTTGATGGCGTCGCCGCCAAACGCGGGAAGCGTGAGCACCGCTTGGGCAAGCGTGGCGACCGCGGCAACAATACCGAGCTTAAACGCGCCGTCCACCTGCGAAGGCTTGTTGGCGCCCTTGATACCGGCGACGCCTGCGGCAAGGTCGACGAGACCCTTGGCGATAAGCACGACCGCTGCGAGCGTGGCGTACGAACCGTACGTGGAATCGAGACCGCCCGTGGCGATACCGACGCCGGCGGTGACGAGGCTGGCGATGCCCAAAACAAAGTAGATGAGAGCAAGGATTTTGAGAGTCTTGCGAGTGAAGCTCATGGCTGGTCCTTTCGATACGAGTACGCCAACTTGGCGCACCCAATGTACTGCACATATGGTGAAGCACATTGTAGTTCAACGCGGCGATGCATGCGTTTGAAAGCGCATTGAGCC
Source organism: uncultured bacterium (assembly GCA_905216075.1). Classification (GTDB taxonomy): domain Bacteria; phylum Actinomycetota; class Coriobacteriia; order Coriobacteriales; family Coriobacteriaceae; genus Collinsella. The sequence goes on from CAJMSO010000174.1 coordinate 1,475, forward strand.
CGCGCAGCCAAACCCAACCTTTCAAAAAGGAAAGCTGGGCGTAAGTCAAATCGATGGCAGCGTATGCGCGGCGCTGCGATGATGGGTCCATGGTAAGAGCTGGACCGAAGGAGGAGCCATGATGTACGGAGCAGGGCAAGTGCATGAGCCGCGGTCGTTGGGAAGGCGCATGGGTGATTCTGTGATCGCTGCCGTGTGCACGGGATTGATGGCGGTGCTTTGCATTGGGATGCTGTGGGCCATGTCGCATGTGGGACAATAGCGGACGGTTGGGTGCCGACATAAACGGCGCTCACGTATTCGTTTTGCTTGTTAAGGAGTACCCATGGGCGTCGTCGATCCCTTTTCTGTTGCTCGGTCCGCGGGGCTTGAGCTGATCGGGAAGTCCGAGGGCCTCACGCTCACCGATGGCTCGATGGAGCTGCGTGCCGATTTTGGCCGCATGCTGCCGCGACTCAAGCAGGGCCGTCTGCAACAAGAGCTGCTGGTAAAGGCTGCGCGCACAAAGGGCATCGAGCGACCATGGGCGATTGACGCTACGGCAGGCTTTGGCGAGGATTCGCTGCTGCTGGCTGCCGCGGGCTTTACCGTCGATCTGTATGAGCAGGATTGCGTGATTGCGGCGCTCCTCAAGGATGCCTTGGATCGCGCGGCAGATGATCCGGCGCTTGCGACGGCCGTGGCACGCATGCGCTTACATGCCGGCGAGGACAGCATTGCCGGCCTTCGCCATACAGCTGAGCTGATCGGGCGGGGCGAGCTCACCGCTCCCGACGTGGTATATCTGGACCCCATGTTTCCCGGGCGCACCAAGAGCGCGGCGGTGAAAAAGAAGTTCCAACTCTTGCATCATCTGGAACAGCCGTGCGCCGATGAGGAGACGCTGGTCGAAGCTGCGCTTGCGGTGCGCCCGCGCAAGGTCGTTATCAAACGGCCGGTGAAGGGCCCGTTGCTCGCCGGCGTAAAGCCGAGCTATCAGCTTGCGGGCAAGGCCGTTCGCTACGATGTGTTGGTGCCGCCGCGCCCGTAGCTTGCGTGTGATTACCGGGGCTTCGCTAGTGCCGTGCCGATGCGGCCCCTATTTCCAAGGGTGCGACGTCAGGTGCCATCCACCGCAGTATTCGCATTTGTAGCAGGCCAAACCGCGCCGCCCGCGGTTTTCGCAGTCGGCCATAACGGCCTCGGCCTCGGCACGCGTGTCGTAACGGTTTTTGCGTTCGCACGACTTGTAGCGCCAGGCCTCATCGCGCTTGGCGTCCAGGGCGTCGCGGTGCTCGTCTTCGCGTGCAAACAGGTCGCTCATATCGCCGCCGGTAGCAGCGCCCAAAAACTCGCTTTTGGCCTTTGACCAGGCGGCTCGCTTTTTGCTTCCCATCTGCTTCGCGCCCTTCTCAAAACGTTGGTATCATTGCTCAATCAAAGTGATACCAATAAACGTGAGGTCGCCGCGTGATGATCAGAAAAACCCTCGATACCGACATTCCCGCCGTCATGACTATCTATGACACGGCCCGCGCCTTTATGCGCGCGCATGGCAACGCCACGCAGTGGCCCGAGGGCACGCCCTCTGCCGAGCAGCTGGCTGCCGATATCGCCGCCGGTGGTAGCTATGTGTGCGAAGTCGACGGTCGCGTGGTGGCGACGTTTGCCTTTTTACCAGGACCGGACGAGTGCTATGACGTAATTGAGGACGGTCAATGGCGCAGCGACACTCCGTACGCCGTGCTGCACCGTGTGGCGTCCGATGGCACCGTGCACGGTATCGCGGCTGCGATGTTTGCCTTTGCCAAGGAGCGTGCCGATCACCTGCGCATCGACACGCATCAGGACAACCTGCCCATGCAGGGGGCGAGCATCAAGGCGGGGTTTGAGCGCGCCGGCATCGTGTATGTGTCGGACGGCACACCGCGTGTTGCGTTTGACTGGCTGCGCGAGGCATAAGAGCGGGGACGCGTATCAACAATTCGCGCGAACGAAAATGGCCCCGGGTGGGGCCATTTTCGTTCGCTGCACTGTTTTGCAAGCCGGCTTTCGCAAGGCGCGAACCTACGAAAATCGCCGCGCGGCAACGCGGGACGATGAGCTCGGTCGGGGGATAGGGCCCGCTCCCCCCGCCGGCTCGTAAATTGTATCATCCAGTGTGGAGCGTGAGCGCCCGTTGCCGCGTGCGATGGGCTTGTAATAAGAGGAGAGCCATGTCGAAGCAAGCGGTCGTTGGAATCTTGGCGCATGTCGATGCTGGCAAGACCACGTTGGCCGAGGCCATGCTGTTCAACGCGGGTCGCATTCGCAAGCGCGGCCGCGTGGACGATGGCGATTCGCATCTGGATACGAACGCAATCGAGCGCGAGCGTGGCATCACGATTTTCTCGTCGCAGGCCGTGCTCGACCACGGTGATACCCACGTCATGCTCGTGGATGCGCCGGGGCATGTCGATTTTTCTGCCGAGGCGGAGCGCACGCTGCGCGCACTCGACTATGCGATTTTGGTTGTGGGCGCCAACGATGGCGTGCAAGGGCACACCGAAACCCTGTGGCGCCTGCTTGCGCGCTATGACATTCCGACGTTCATCTATATCAACAAAATCGATTTGGAGAATCCCGGCCGCGATGTTTTGCTGGCACAACTTGGGCAGCGTCTTTCCGAGGGCTGCCTGGATGCCAACGAACTGCTGGCGGGCGGTGCCGTTCAGGAGGACGCTGCTACGTTGGACGAGGCGGCGCTCGAGGAGTTTCTTGAAGCGGGTGAGCTTTCCGGCGCAACGCTGTCGCGCATGGTTGCCGAGCGCAAGCTCTTTCCCTGTTTTACCGGCTCGGCGCTCAGGGACCAGGGCGTGGACGAGCTGCTGGATGGCATATGCGCGCTGATGCGTGAACAGGCGTGGCTCTCGGAGTTTGCCGCGCGCGTCTATCGTGTCAGCCGCGGGGATCGCGGTGAGCGCTTGGCTTGGGTTAAAGTGACCGGCGGCACGCTGCATGCCAAGCAGATGATTAACGGACGTTCCGGTGCCGAGGCGTGGGAGCAGAAGGTCGACCAGGTACGCATCTATAACGGCGAAAAGTATGAGCTTGCCCAAGAAGTTGCTGCTGGCGGTATTTGTGCCGTGACGGGTCTTGCGCACGTTCGCCCAGGGGATGCC
>CAJMSO010000175.1 GCA_905216075.1 uncultured bacterium
CCAAACTGCGAGATGCGCTCCTTAATGTGAGCAGCCTGCAGCTCGATATACTTCGCGTTGTCGAAACCCTGGCGCATGTATGGCTCCCGTCCCGTTTCCAATTAATGTTCTAGGCGATTATAACGGAGCAGACCCTCCCCAACGCCCAAGCAATCAACTGGCACCAACCAAACACGCCATCGATAAGTTGCGGTGAAATCGTTCCCGTTTAACCCCTCAAGACGGCCAAACAGGAACTATCCCACCGCAACTTCCCCTTTTTGGTTCAAACAAACCTGGCCTTTGTATCAATAATAGAAACGTCGCAGGTGGAGCATAAGTCAGCGAAAGCCCGCCAGAGCGAGCAAGGTGACGTGAAAGAGGAGGGCATAGGCCTTTTGGCCATGCCCGACGATTGAACGTCAGATTGCCGCTCTGGCGGGTTTGCAGCGTCGACCGGTTCCGCGGTTTGGTAAAACCGCGGAACAAAAAAGCGCCCCCTCCCGCGCACGGAACGGGAGGGGGCTAAAGGTAGGAGTCTACCGGTGGGTTTACCCCACCGGACAGACGATGACCAGGTGATCCTTTACAGGATCGTCAAGGTTTCCGTGGGGTACCCGTTGGGTACTTAGAGCATCACGCAAGCGACGGTCAGGATGATGGCGCAGACGACGGAGAGAGCGACGATGAGCTTAAGGGCAAACTTGAGCCAGGTCGTCCACTCGATCTTGGCCAGGGCGAGACCGCCCATGATGGCGCCGGAGGTCGGGGTGAACAGGTTCACAACGCCGATGGCAGAGGAGAAGATCATGACCATGACCTCGGGCGAGAAGCCGAGCTTAACAGCCAGCGGTCCCATGATAGGCATGGAGACGGTAGCCATACCAGAGGTCGAGGGGATCAGGAAGGACAGGCCGAAGTAGACCAGGAAGCTCATGGGAGCGAAGATCACGCCGGACAGGCCAGCCAGGGCATTGGCGGCAGCGTCGAGGACGAAGACGTCGAGGCCGGTGTTAGCCATGAGGACGGAGATACCACGGGCGAGGGCGATGACGAGAACAACGGACATCATGTCGGCAGCGCCGGTGATGAAGGTGTTAACGATCTGCTTCTCGGACAGACCACCGATGATACCGATCAGGACGGCCATGAGGAAGAACCAGGTGGAAGCCTCGTCGAAGTACCACTGGCCAATGGGCAGGCCGGTGATCAGGGCAGACCAGCCCTGGACGACGGCGTTACCGTCGGCGTCGTAGACAGCGCCAGCGTCGAAGAAGTTGGCGACGCCCTCGTTGAGGTCGGCCAGCGGAATGAAGCCGACGATCATGACGACGAAGGTGAAGGCAAAGGCGATCAGAACACCCTTCTGACGACCGGTGAGCTTGACCTCATTGTGAACCTCGGAAGCAGCCTTGCCGTGAGCCTCTTCGGCGTCCTTGAGCTCCTGCATCGACAGGATGGTGGAACCCTTGTCAGCCTTGACCTTCTTGGCATAGCTCATGACGAAGAAGATGGACATGGCAGTGGTAACAATCCACAGGACGGCACCGAGGCCGATGATGATGGACTGGTTGACCTCAATGCCAACGCCGGTCAGAGCGTCGACGGCAGCGCCGACGGCGAACGGGTTAACCGTGGAGCCCAGGCAGCCGCAGCCAGCGCCGAGCAGGACGGTAGCGGCGCCGACCATCGGGTCGAAGCCAGCGGCCATCATGGTAGCGGCAAGCAGGGCGTAGAAGGGAACGGTCTCCTCGCACATACCATAGGTGGTACCACCGAGGGAGAAGATGAGCATCAGCACGGGAATGAGCATGATCTCGTTGCCCTTAAGCTTCTGCACCAGAACGGCAATGCCGTTGTCCAGGGCGCCGGTCTCGGTCATCATGCCGAGGAAGCCGCCCAGGATCATAACGAAGAGGCAGACGGGCAGAGCGTCAGCGAAGCCCTTAATCGGGGCGGTGCAGAAATCGCTCAGACGGGCGGCAGTAACCGCGCCGCCGGACGTGCCGGAGACGATAACGGTAACTACTGCAACAATTGCCAGCAGAGCAAGAAGAATGGTGAACGATGAAGGCATACCGCGCTTTTTCTTAGCGGTCTCAGTCATAGTTCTCATCCCCCCTTCATAAATCATTTACTGATCTCGCCCGAAGCGGCTCTTCCGTGCCGTGCCTGCCGCTCGATGCGAGATTTTTACCAGATAAAGCCGCTCGGGGTGTTCAACAATACACCCCGAGCGAGATGCTAGATGCACTTACTTGAGCGTGGCGTACATGACGGCCTTGATGGTGTGCATGCGGTTCTCGGCCTCGTCGAAGACCTTGGAAGCGGGGCTCTCGAAGACCTCGTCGGTGACCTCCTGCTCGGTGATGCCGAACTGCTCGCACTTCTCGGCGCCAATCGTGGTGTTGGTATCGTGGAAGCTGGGCAGGCAGTGCAGGAAGATGGCACCCGGGTTGGCCATAGCCATGACCTCGGAGGTGACACGATACGGGGTGAGCTGAGCGATGCGCTCGGCCCAGACCTCGTCAGGCTCGCCCATGGAGACCCACACGTCGGTGTAGATAACGTCGGCACCGGTGACGCCGTCCTTGACGTCGGTGGTCAGCTTGATGGTGCAGCCGTTGGCCTCGGCGATGGGCTTGCAGGCCTCGATGACGTCGTCAGCGGGCATGCACTCCTCGGGGCCGCAGGCCACGAAGTTCATGCCAAGCTTGGAGCAGACAACCATGAGGGAGCGAGCAACGTTGTTCTTGCAGTCGCCCATGAAGACGAGGGTCTTGCCCTTGATGTCGTAGTTGAAGTTCTCCTGGACGGTCAGGATGTCGGCGAGCATCTGGGTGGGATGCCACTCAGTGGTCAGGCCGTTCCACACGGGCACGCCGGACTTAGCAGCGAGCTCCTCGACATCGTCCTGGGCAAAGCCACGGAACTCGATGCCGTCATACATGCGGCCGAGAACGCGGGCGGTGTCCTCGATGGACTCCTTCTTGCCCATCTGCGACGAACCCGGATCGAGGTAGGTGACACCCATGCCCAGATCCATGCCGCCGACCTCGAAGGCGCAGCGGGTACGAGTGGAGGTCTTCTGGAAGAGCAGAACGATGTTCTTGCCCTCGAGATAGCGGTGCGGAACGCCAGCGCGCTTCATGTCCTTGAAGTTCTTGGAGAGCTTGAGCAGGTACTCGATCTCCTCGGTGGTGAGGTCGAGGAGCTTGAGGAAGCTACGGCCGGAGAGGTTAACACCCATGGTTCGTTTCCTTTCGAAGAAATGAATTACGTAAGTAATTAGTGTTGCCCGTTTGACGGGCGAAACCGGTGCGGTTGTAGGGGGACCGCACCGGAAACGGAAAGACTTAGAGGTCCTCGCGCCAGAAGGGCATGCTCATGCAGCGCGGGCCGCCGCGGCCGCGGGAGAGCTCGGCGGAGGGCACGACGAGAAGGTCCAGGCCCTCCTTGTACAGCACGTCGTTGGTGACGGTGTTGCGGGCGTAGACGCAGATCTTGCCGGGCTCGACGCACAGGGTGTTGGAGCCGTCGTTCCACTGCTCGCGGGAGGCCGCGATCGGGTCGCCGCCGCCGCAGGGGATCAGCTTGACCTGGTCGACGCCGGTGGCGTCCTCCAGGACGTGCTCGAGGGTGTCCTCGATCAGGCGGATGTTCACGTCGCCCGGGTTCTTGCCGGCGGTCAGCTCGTAGACGCGCAGGGTGCCCATGATGGCGGGGTGGATCGTGAACTTATCGACGTCGATCTGGGTGAAGACCGTGTCGAGGTGCATGAAGGCGCGCGAGACCGGGATGTCGAAGGCAAGGATGCGCTCGACCTTGGAGTCGGAGTTCCAGAAGATGTTCTGGGCCATGATGTCGATAGCGGCGGCCTGGGTGCGCTGGGAGATGCCGACGGCGAGGGTCTTCTCGTTGATGTTCAGCACGTCGCCGCCCTCGGTGTGGAACTGGCAGTCGCGGCGGAAGTACAGGGAGACGTCCTTGTAGTCGGGGTGGTACTTGAAGATGTACTTGCCGTACAGGGTCTCGCGGTTGCGGGTGACCGAGTACATGCGGTTGAGGTTGACGCCCTCGCCGACGACCGCGAACGGGTCGCGGGTGAAGTAGAGGTTGGGCATCGGGTCGATGATCAGGTCGGACTCGGACTCGGAGTTGACCAGGGAGTCGAGGGTCGTGGACGCCGTGAGGGGCATGTCGATCTCGGCCTTGGTCATGCCGGCCATGGTCTTCTTGACGAACTCGAGGTTGTCCTCGATGGAGTCCAGCTTCTCGCGGACGATCTGCGGCATGTGCTGGCCGCGGATGCCGGCCTCGGCGATGTACTGGTCGGTGAACTCGGCGCGGGCGCCGGGGACCTGGTCGAACACCTCGGCGACGAGGTTCTCGAGGTAGAGCACCTCCACGCCCTGGTCCCTCAGGATCTGGGCGAAGGTGTCGTGCTCCTGCTGCGCGACCTCCAGGAACGGGACGTCGTCGAACAGGAGTCGCTCGAGCTCGTCGGGCGGCAGGTTGAGGAGCTCGTCGCCGGGACGGTGCAGGCAGACCTTCCTGAGCTTGCCGATCTCGGAAGGCACGTGCAGACCTTTCGTCATGGCCTCCTACCTTTCTTTCGGGCC
>CAJMSO010000176.1 GCA_905216075.1 uncultured bacterium
CGGCGGCAATGTTGGGACAGCTCACGTTGATCTCATAGCCGGCAGCCCAGGGGCACAGCTCGACATACATCTCGAGCGCGCGGACAAACTCCTCGACGGAGTGACCGGCGACCTGGCAGATGACCTGGCAACCGTCCTTGGAAAGCTGCTCGAGCCACGGACCGGACTCACGGGCAAAGGCGGCCACACCGGGGTTCTGAAGGCCCACGGAGTTGATCATGCCGCCCGGGATCTCGGCCATGCGAGGCGCGGGGTTGCCGGGCCAGGGCTCGGCAGCACAACCCTTGGTGGTGATGGCGCCCAGCTGGGAGACATCAAAGAAGTTCTGGAACTGCCATCCGTAGCCAAAGGTACCGGCTGCGGTGTTGATGGGGTTCTGCATCTTGACGCCGCCGAAATCGACGGCCATGTTCACGTTACCCACTAGAAGACCACCACCTTGGAAGCATCAAACACGGGGCCGCACATGCAGGCGCCCTTCATACCGTCGACCGTCTCGACATTGCAGGTGTTGCAGGCGCCAAAGCCACAGCTCATCATGCGCTCGAGCGACACCTCGCAGTACGCACCGGCCTCGGCGGCAGCGGCGGCGACCTTCTTCATCATGACGGCGGGGCCGCAGCTGGCCACGTAGTCGTAGCCGCCCTCGCCAAGCAGCTCGGCGGCAGGATCGGTGCAAAACCCGTGCGCGCCAAGCGAACCGTCGTCAGTGCACACATAGACCGTATCGCACAGTGCGCGGAACTCATCGACGCCCACGGCCTTGGACGCGGTGCCAAAGCCCAGGCACACGTCGACGGCCACACCCTGCTCGGCAAGTTTGCCGGCAAGGCACAGCACGGGCGGAACGCCAATGCCGCCAGCGACGAGCAGCGCCTTCCTGGTGCCCTCGGGCACGAGCCAGCCGCGGCCGCCGGGGCCCAACAGATTAGAGGTGGAACCGGGAGCCATCTGCGACAGACGGCGGGTATCGTCGCCCACGACGGCGTACCACAGCTCAACGGTGCCGGCCTCGGCGTCGGCGCGGTAGTAGCTCAGAGGCACGCGAAGCAGCGAGGACGCATCGCCGGGCACGGCGATGTTCACAAACTGACCGGGCTTGAGCGCACTTGCAAGCTTGGGGGCCGAGATAACGAGCGAGAAGATGCCGTCGGCGATCTCCTGGTTCGAGACGACCTCGAAGTCGTGCATGCGTGCAGTGGAAGGTGTGGGCATAGACGCTCCAATCCCCCATGCGGTTGCATGGTTCAGGCGAACAGAAAGCGCGGCACCGCAAGGGCGCCGCGCACAAAAGCGATAAGGCTATGCTAGCAGATGCAGCCGTCGGCAAGCGTCTGTTTGCCGCCGACAAACACATCGGTGGCACGACCGGTAAGCGTGCGACCGGCGAAGCCGGAGTTCTCGGCACGCGACTCGTAACCGCCCTCGCCAACCGTCCAGGTTGCGGCGGGGTCGAACACGGTCAGGTCAGCAACGGAGCCCGCCTTGACCTGAACCTGGTCGAGGCCCAGGATCTCACGCGGTTTGATGGCCATGAGCTCGACCATGCGGCCCACGCTCATCTTGCCCGTGTTGACCAGCTCGGTGAGCACGAGCGACAGCGAGGTCTCGAGGCCGATCATGCCAAAGGGTGCGAGCTCGAACTCGCGGGCCTTCTCCCACGGAGTGTGCGGAGCGTGATCGGTGACGATAACGTCGACGGTACCGTCGATGACACCCTGACGGATGGCCTCGGCGTCCTCGTCGGTGCGCAGCGGCGGATTGACCTTGAGCGAGGTGTTGTAGGTCTCGTCCAGGTCGTTCTCGGTCAGGAACATGTGGTGCGGGGTTGCCTCGCAGGTAACCTGAACGCCAGCGGCCTTGCCGGCACGCACGATCTCCAGGCCATGGGCGGTAGAGATGTGCTGGATGTGCAGCTTGGCACCGGTCAGCTTGGCGATCTCGATGTCGCGAGCGATCTGGAGCTCCTCGCCGGCAGCCGGCCAGCCCTCAAGAGCCAGACGGGTCGAGACCTTGCCCTCGTTGATCTGGCCGTGGCCGACCAGGTCCTCGTCCTGGCAGTGGCTCATAAATACCTTGCCGAACATCTTGCCGTAGTCCATGCAGCGACGGAGCATGCCCGCGCCCTGCACGCCGCGACCGTCGTCGGTAAAGGCGACGGCGCCGTGGGCGACCATATCGCCCATCTCGGACATGGCCTCGCCCTTAAGACCGCGGGTCATGGCGCCCGACGGATAGACGCGGCAGTGACCGACCTCGGCAGCGCGGGACTTGACGAACTCCACGACGGTGCCGTTATCGGTGACGGGATCGGTGTTGGGCATGGCACACACGCCGGTAAAGCCGCCCTTGGCAGCTGCGCGGGTGCCGCTCTCGATGTCCTCTTTGACCTCGTAGCCGGGCTCGCGAAGGTGAACGTGCATATCCACCAGGCCGGGGACGAGGTACTTGCCGGAAAGGTCGCGGACCTCGGCTCCCTCGACGGCGAGATTCTCGCCGACCTCGGCGATCTTGTCGCCGTCAATCAGGACGTCAACGACACCGTCAAGCTCGACGGACGGGTCGACGACGTGGGCATTCTTAAGAAGCAAGGCCATTATCGGCACCTCCAAGCAGCAGATACAGGATAGCCATACGCACGCAGATACCGGCGTAGACCTGCTCCAGGATGACGGAGCGTTGCGGGTGGTCGGCCATATAGGAGTCGAACTCGACGCCGCGGTTGATGGGGCCCGGGTGGCAGATGATCGCATCGGGCTTCATGAGCTTCTCGCGGTCCTTGGTCAGGCCGAAGAGCTTGTGGTACTCGCGAATGGTCGGGAACGGGGCACCCTCGAGGCGCTCCTGCTGTACGCGCAGCATGTAGACGACGTCCAGCTCGGGCAGGACGGAATCGAGGTCGCTCGTCACGTGGTCGCAGCCCAGGACCTCGGGCGCCGGCGGCAGCAGCGTGCCGGGGGCGACGGCGTAGGTCTCGCAGCCCATGATCTTCAACGCGGGAATCAGCGAGCCGCAAACGCGGGAGTGGGCGATGTCGCCGACGACAGCGACCTTCAGACCGTGGAAGTCACCCTTGTGCTCCCAGATGGTGTACAAGTCGAGCAGGGCCTGCGTGGGATGATTGTGCTTGCCGTCACCGGCGCAGATGACGCTTGCGGGCGAGTTCTGCGTGACGATGTAGGGAGCACCGGCGTGCTTATCGCGAACGACGATGCAGTCGATCTTATAGGCGTTGAGGGTCTCGACGGTGTCGACGAGGCTCTCACCCTTGACCGTGGAGGTCGAGGAGCCGCCAAAGTTAAGACTGTCGGCCGAAAGACGCTTCTCGGCGAGCTCGAAGGAGCTGCGGGTGCGCGTCGAGGGCTCGTTGAACATGTTGACGATGGTCTTGCCCTTGAGCGTGGGGACCTTCTTGATCGCACGCTCGTTGACCTCGGAGAACGCCTTGGCGGTCTCGAGGATGAGCTTAATGTCCTCTTCGGAGTACTCGGTAATGTCGATCAGGTGCTTATGGTTGAACGCCACGGTACTACTCACCTCCCAGCGGCGCGGAGCCCACGTGGGAACCCGGCGCGACGTCGTTAATCTCGACGGCGGTGTGGCCGTCGACTTCCTTCATATATAGGTGCACGTTCTCCTCGTGCGACGAGGGAACGTTCTTGCCGACAAAGTCCGGCGAGATGGGGAGCTCGCGGTGGCCGCGGTCAACGAGGACTGCCAGCTCAATACGGCTCGGACGGCCCAAGTCCATGACGGCGTCGAGAGCGGCGCGAATGGTACGGCCCGTATACAGGATGTCGTCCACCAGCACGACGCGCTTGCCGTCGACGCTAAAGGGAATGTTGGTGGCGTGGATCGCGGGAGCGAAATTGGTAGCGTAGTCATCGCGGTAGAAGCTGATGTCGAGGCTGCCGAGCGGAACGTCGACGCCCTCGATCTCCTTGATCTCCTCGGCGAGCTTCTTTGCCAGAAGGTCGCCGCGCGTGACGATGCCGACCAGAGCGAGGTCTTCACAGCCCTCGTTGCGCTCGAGAATCTCGTGCGCGATGCGGGTCATCGCTCGATTGACGGCGGTCTCGTCCATAATGACCGCCTTGGGGGAAGTCGTGCCCATCGATCTCCTTCCTCACATGTCTTGACTGCTGACACAGTCAAAAAAATAGATGCCCGACCGCTCAAAGCGGAACCAGACACCCACAGGAAGTACTGCTCATTGACAGCTATGTAATTCCATGCGGGTATCTCGTACCCCTTTAATGGTCAAGGCATAGTGTAGCCAACCTCGGGCTCAAATGCGAGCATAAATACTAGTCAATCCGTAAACGGAGCCAATCGCTCCATAAACCTATATATATTTGTGGGACGCGCTTGAAAACCTTGTTGCGAGCTGGCATAATCCCCTCTGCCGCACGCAAATCGGATCTACGTCCAGGGCCGTAGCGTGGGCACTATCGCCAAAAGAGGAATATCTCTGTGTAGATTGCGCACAGAGACATGCTTCTGTGCTATAGTTCAGGCTTGTTTGTTAACGCGACATGTTCGTTTGTCGC
>CAJMSO010000177.1 GCA_905216075.1 uncultured bacterium
TAAACCTAAAACCAAAGGAGTACATAATGATCAAGAAGGTCATGGAGGACTACAAGGTCCTGTTGCGGAGCATTCCCGCGGCAACGGTTTCGCTGTTTTTCGTGAGCGTCATCATGATGAACCTGCTGGCCAACAAAGAGCTTATCAGCCTGCCGTATCTGGCACTCGATTGCGGCTTTGTGGTGAGCTGGGTCTCGTTTTTGTGCCAGGACATGATCTGCAAGCGCTTTGGTGCCAAGGCATCCATCAAAATCTCTATCCTCGCGCTGCTGGTTAACCTGGCCGTGAGCCTGTGCTTTTGGGCATGCTCGCTCACGCCCGGTATGTGGGGCGCCTACTACGACACCGGCATGATCGAGGTCAACACCGCCCTTAACGCCACCATCGGCGGCACCTGGTACGTGGTGCTGGGCTCTTCGCTGGCAATGCTCGTTTCTGCCGTGGTTAACTCCACGCTCAACCAGTCGCTCGGCCGTATGCTCAAAAAGAATAACTTTGCGAGCTTCGCCTTCCGTTCCTATGTGTCTACGGGTGTTGGCCAGTTTATCGACAACCTGGTCTTTGCCATTGTGGTGAGCCACACGTTCTTTGGTTGGACCTGGGTGCAGGTCCTTATGTGCTCGCTGACCGGCGCTGTTGCCGAGCTGCTGTGCGAGGTCTTCCTGAGCCCCGTGGGCTACAAGGTCGTGCGCGGCTGGGAGCGCGAGAATGTGGGTTCCGAGTACCTCGAGCGCCACGCAACCGCCTAAGGAGCAAGTATGCGGGTTTTGATCACGGGCGCTTCGGGCGGTATCGGAGCCGCGTGCGTGCAGCGCTTTTTGGACGAGGGCCACGAGGTCGTGGGCTTTGATCTGCTGCCGGCGGCGATCGAACACGAGCGCTACCGCCATCTGATCGTTGATGTACGCGAGCCGGACTCGTTTCCAGGCGATCTTGAACCCCAGGTAATCGTGAACGTTGCCGGTACGCAGGATTCGGCCGACGATATTGCTGCCAACCTGCGTGGCACCATCAACGTGACCGAGCACTACGCCTTTGTGGGGGAGGGGCTTGCCGCCAAGCCTGCGCCGGCTATCAAATCCGTGGTCAATGTGGGGTCGGCGAGCGGGCATACGGGATCGGAGTTTCCCGCCTATGCCGCCAGCAAGGGTGGCGTTATCGCCTACACCAAGAACCTTGCAAACCGTCTGGCGCCGCAGGCCATCGCCAACAGTGTGGACCCGGGTGGCGTTATCACGCCGCTCAACCGTTGCGTGATGGAAGACGAACACCTGTGGAACCAGATTATGGAGCTCACGCCGCTTAAACGCTGGGCCACCGCCCAAGAGATCGCCGAGTGGATCTACTTTGTGGGCGTGACCAACCGGTTTATGACCGGGCAGAGCCTGCTGATCGATGGCGGCGAGGCCGGCCGCACACAATTTATTTGGCCCGAATAGGAAACGCGCCCGATGGAAAGCCGTCGGGCGCGTTTTTGATGTATCGATTTTTAGCTGAGGCAAGTCCAGTTGACGGGGGTCGAGCCGTGCTGTTCGAGTAGCCGATTGGCAGCGGAGAAGGGGCGCGACCCCATAAAAGCGGGGAGTTCTGCCGTGGCACGGTTGGCCGAAAGCGGCGAGGGGTGCGTGGAGGCCAGGCAGAACTTGCCGGTTGCCTTGCCCGCGCCGGTCGTGGCGAGCTTGCCTTCGACCATCTGCTGGGCAAAGCGGCCCCATGCCAAAAAGACGACCGGCTGGGGCAGCTGGCAGCAGCGTTCGATAACGTAGTCGGTGAGCGCGCTCCAGCCCAGCTTGGCGTGCGAATTCGCGGCATGCTCGCGCACGGTGAGCGTAGTGTTGAGGAGCAGGACGCCCTGCAGTGCCCATGGCGTTAGATCTCCCGTGGCGGGAATGGGGCAGCCCAGATCGGCTTTGAGCTCCTTATAGATGTTGCGCAGGCTCGGCGGCAACTTGGTTTGCGTCGCTGGGACCGAGAACGACAGTCCCATGGCCTGGTTGGGTCCGTGATAGGGATCTTGACCCGAGATGACAACCTTGACCTTGTCGGCCGGCGTGTAGGCGAGGGCATTGAGAATGTCGTCTTGTGCCGGGTAGATAGTCTGCTCGGCACGCAAAAGGGCGATGCGCTCGAGCAGCTGGTTCGTAGTGTCACGTACCGGCTGCGGCGCATCGCCCAACCAAGTTGCTATGTTGTGGTCGCGGGTTGCGGTGTCCATGGGGCTCCTTTATGGCAGATGCTCTGTTGGCATCTATTGTAAAGGCGCACCGGTGACCTTTATGCCGCGGCTGCATAAGGAGTGGGGTCTACGAGACGTGCTCGGGCGCTCCTGCCATACGGGCCTGTCCATGTGCGCGAAGGTGCGGAAGCTCGACGGTTGCCACCATGACGCCGGTGAGGATGAGGGCGGCGCCAAAGAAGGCGATGGAGCTCAAGACCTCGCCGACCAGGAAGAACGAGAAGACGGCGGAGCATACCGGCTCGAGCGAGAAGGCGAAGCCGGTGGTCTCGGCAGGCACGTGGGGCTGCACGAGCGTTTGGGTGATAAAGCCATAGGCAGAGCAGATGAGTGCGAGCGCGACGACAACGACAATCTCGCTAGGCGTGCTGGGAAGCGTAAAACCGCCAAAGGTGAATGCGGCGATACCCGAGAATAAGCCGCCGAAGCCCAGCTGCCAAACGCCTAGAGCCAGCGGGTCGACATCTTCGACAAAGCGCTTCGCCACAATGATGTGGCCGGCATAGACAAAAGCGGAGAGCAGCATGATGAGCGCGCCCGGGTTCAGGCTGGTAAAGTCGGCGCCCGAGAGCAGCAACATACCGCAGGTGACGATGGCGGTGCCGATGAGCACTTTGCGCTCGGGGGCACGACGCAGCAGGGCGGCGTTGGCAAACGGCACGATCACGACCGTCAGGCTCTGCAAAAAGCCGGCGGTGGAGGCGGAGGTGAGGCTGGAGCCCAGGCACATGCAGGTGAGTTCGGTTGCCATAATGGCGCCGATGATGGCAGCGCGGACCATAAGGTCGCGGTTGATGCGCAACGCGCGCTTGTGGAAGAGTAGCAGACAGGCCACAAAGGCGATGATGCAGCGCAGCGCAACGATGCTCGTGGCGTTCATGCTGTCCATGCCGATCTTCATAAGGGGGTACGAAAAGCCCCATGCTACGGGAACGGAAAATGAGAGCGCGATTGCTTTTTTGCGATCCATGGGACTCCTTTTGTTACAGAACGGTTTCGTAAAAAGGATTCTGCTCCCAGATGTGGATGTAGTAAAGCGAATGTATCTTCAGTATGATTAAGAAATGTTAATGTTAGCGGGAAAAGCCCTGGCAAAACGTTTTACAGCTGCATTGATGTGGAGGCACGATGGCATCGCGGTATCAGATTGTTTGTATGGTGGTCGATCGCGGCAGTCTTAAGGGCGCGGCGGACGAGCTGGGCTATACGCAAAGTGCGGTGAGCCAGGCCGTCAAGGCGCTCGAGCGCGAGCTGGGTACCACGCTTATCGAGCGCGGTAAGCAGGGCGTTTCGCTTACGCGCGACGGTAAACAATATCTGCCGTACCTGCGCCAGATTGTGACCGCCGAGGCCGAGCTCGAGGGCAAGCGCCAGGAGCTGCTGGGGCTTTCGTCGACCGATATTCGCATCGCGACGTTTACCAACGTGAGCCGTACCGTGCTGCCGCGTGTGATCCGCGACTTTGGTACGCTGCACCCGGGCGTACGCTTTACCCTCAAGCAGGGCGATTACACGCGCAACGCTCAGTGGGTGCACGACGGCGTGGTGGATTTTTGCTTTACGGCGCGCGGGTTTACCGCAGGCCTCGAGAAGTGTGTGGTCTATCACGACGAGTTGGTGGCACTGTTGCCGGCCGCTCATCCGCTGACGGCAAAGGAAAAGGTGACGCTCGCCGACCTGGCGTCCGAGCCCTTTGTGCTGCTGGATGAGGGCGAACAGAGCCTGGTGCTCGATGCATTTGCGACACATGGGCTGTCGCCGCACGTGACGAGTGAGGTGACTGACGACTACACCATCATGGCGATGGTGGAGGAGGGCCTAGGCGTGAGCATGCTCTACCGTCGTACTGTGGAGGGCATGCGAGCTGATATTCGTGTGCGACCCATCGTGCATGCTCCCTCGCGCGACGTAGTGGCAGCTTGGCGCAGCTGGGATACCATGCCTATTGCCACGAGGCGCTTTATCGACTATATGAGCTCGCATATTGTCAATTAATGACTGGCGTGGCTTTGAGTGCGGTGTTTA
The DNA here is from genome assembly GCA_905216075.1 of uncultured bacterium. Taxonomy (GTDB): domain Bacteria; phylum Actinomycetota; class Coriobacteriia; order Coriobacteriales; family Coriobacteriaceae; genus Collinsella. The sequence continues at coordinate 4,262 of CAJMSO010000177.1, forward strand.
GCGGGCTGTCGCTTTGGCTTGGGTGGCGCGATAGGTGCGTGCCGGGTGGCAAAGTAGTACCGCTACGACCATAAAGAACGCCGTGGTACCCAGGCTGATGGGGTAGACCATCATGATGTTCGCAAAGGTGCGGAAGTGCGGGAACACGCAGAACACCCAATAGAAGCGGATGCCGCAGACGCAGATCATGGTGATGAGGGCGGGCGTGAGCGAGATACCAAAGCCGCGTAGGTAGCCGGACATGTTTTCGTAGAACATGCTAAAGGCGTACGCCGGGAAGATCGAACA
>CAJMSO010000178.1 GCA_905216075.1 uncultured bacterium
CCGTCGAGGCCGGCCTGCGCTATGTGAACAACGACATCTGCTATCCGTCGATTCTGGTGACGGGCCAGATCATGGAGGCCATCGAGAGCGGTCGGTACGACCTGTCCAAGACGGCCGTGGTCATCAGCCAGACCGGCGGCGGTTGCCGTGCCACCAACTACATCGCGCTCATCCGCAAGGCCCTGCGCGAGAGCGGCCATCCCGAGATCCCGGTGATCTCGCTTTCGGCCGTGGCGCTCGGCGAGGACAACCCCGGCTTTAAGATTACGCCGGCGCTGCTTAAGCAGGCAGTCTACGCGGTGCTCTTTGGCGACGTGATGATGCAGATGCTCTACCGCTGCCGTCCGTACGAGGCCACGCCCGGTGCTGCCAACGCGCTCTACGAGGAGTATATGGCGCGCGCCCGCAAGTTGGCGCCCAAGTTCAACCGCCACAACTACACCAAGCTTGCGCGTGAGGCCATCCACGCGTTCGACACCATGCCGCTCGTGGGCGAGGGCACCAAGCCGCGCGTGGGCGTGGTCGGCGAGATCCTGGTCAAGTTCCACCCTACGGCCAACAACCACGTGGTCGATGTCATCGAGCGCGAGGGCTGCGAGGCCGTGGTACCGGGCCTGCTCGACTTCTTCCTGTACTCCATGAGCAACGCTGAGCTGCAGAAGGACGAGCTGGGAAGCTCTGCCACTACGCGCGCTGGTATGCAGGCGCTCATTAAGCTGGTGGACTGGATGCGCACGCCGGTGGAAGAGATGCTCGAAAAGTCCCGCCGCTTTGAGGCGCCCGAGCGCATCGGCACCATGGCCGACAAGGCCCGCACGGTGCTTTCGGTGTGCAACAACATGGGCGAGGGCTGGCTGCTCACGGCCGAGATGCTCGACCTGATCGACCATGGCGCGCCGAACATCATCTGCACGCAGCCCTTCGCGTGCCTGCCCAACCACGTGGTGGGCAAGGCCGTAATCAAGGAGCTGCGCCGCCAGCATCCCGAGAGCAACATCGTTGCGGTGGACTACGACCCCGGTGCGTCCGAGGTCAACCAACTCAACCGCATTAAGCTCATGATCAGCGTGGCCAAGGAAAACATGCGCGCCGGTAAGGGCTTTAAGCTCGAGAAGGTGGCGCCGCTCGCGATGGACGAGGTCACCGGCCAGATGCGTGCCCATGATGGCTGCGTGAGCTGTGGCTCGGCCAGTGAGGAGGCCGTTGCATCGGTCGCCAAGCGTCTGGGGCGTGGCATTAAGAAGTAGCTGGCCTGCTATGGGCTGGATATGAGACAAACGGGTGGTGGCCGGTACGGCTACCACCCGTTTTTGCTGGACATATGTTGCGCAAATGACCCAGCTATCACCCCTTGCGAATTTAGATTTCGGAAGTATGCGGCAAAATCTGAATAGGCCGAGCACACCGAATATGTCCAAGCCTTGTACATGCGGTTTTATTGGCGGAAAACCGGGGTGTGCTCAAGGGTTCCGGAATTTGCCGCATACTTCCGCAAACGACATCTCGGTGGCACAAAAAATCGCCCTCGGAACCCTGAGATAATGAACAGATGTTGCCGCTCGCCGCAAATTACCGTCCGTTTATAGAACCTATCCCCAGCGCGCGCCATCCTTACGGTTGAATAAATACACATCTATGGAATTACGTAAGAGAGGACCGTTCCATGAGCTACAAGACCGTTTGTGTTGCCGGCGGCGGCGTGTTGGGAAGCCAGATTGCCTTTCAGGCTGCCTACTGCGGCTTTGATGTGACGATCTGGCTGCGCAGCGAGGGCAGCATCGGCCGCACTCAGCCCAAGATCGATCATGTGCGCGAGGAGTACATCGCGGCAATCGAGGGCATGGCGGATGGCACAGGCGAGTGGTGCGCCGGTATCGCCGATAGCGGCCAGCCCTTCGACAAGGAGGCGGCACTCGCTGCCGTCGAGCGTGCCTACTCCACGCTCAAGCTGGAGCTCGATCTTGCCAAGGCCGTAGCTGACGCCGACTTGGTCATCGAGTCTATGGCCGAGGACACCCAGGCAAAGATCGACTTCTACAAAAAGCTCGCCCCGGTTCTCCCGCAAAAGACCGTCGTCGTGACGAACTCCTCTACGCTGCTGCCGAGCACCTTTGCCAAGTACACTGGTCGCCCCGAGAAGTACCTGTCGCTGCACTTTGCCAACTCCATCTGGAAGAACAACATGACCGAGGTCATGGCGCAGGACCAAACCGACAAGTGCTACTTCGACGAGCTCGTCGACTTCGCCAACGACATTCGCATGCTTGCCCTGCCCGTCAACAAGGAAAAGAACGGCTACCTGCTCAATTCCATGCTGGTGCCATGGCTGCTTTCGGGCCTCGACCTGTATGTCTCGGGCGTGAGCGATCCCAAGAGCATCGACCTCGCATGGACGCGTGGCACCGGCGCCCCCAAGGGTCCGTTCCGCGTATTCGACACGGTTGGTATCCAGACGGCTTACAACATCGTTATGCAGTACCAGAAGGTGCCGGGCCTGGTGAGCCCGTTGCTCAAAAAGATGATGATGCCCTACAACTTTAAGGCCATGGCATCCGTCCTCAAGCAGATGCTCGACGAAGGCAAGCTGGGCGAAAGCTCGGGCGAGGGCTTCTTCAAGTACTAAAAAATGATCCCTCGGGGACGGAGGAAAACGGATCATCGCATTCCTGCGTCCCCTGTGCGTCTTGCGGCTAACAGCTCCGGCTGCCGCGAGCCTAAGCTAGCCTTAAGGGGCGTTTGTTAAGCTGCGAGTCATAATTGGACAGAGCTTGGCAAGTGCCCTGGAATATGAAGGAAACGGCAGCGATGGAATTCTTCGATGGTGACGACATGGGATCGAGTAGCGAAGACGGCTGCGACGAAACTGCCCCGTTTGTCAAAGTCGATCCCTTTGGCACCGATACCCTGAGCTGCTACGTGCGCTTTGCAACATCCCGCGCCCGCATCACTCCACGTCAAACTCCACGCGATCGAGCTCGGGTACGTTGAGGTCGATGAGCTTGCGGGCAACGCGGCGGTCGTGCGCCCCGAGTGCCTCGCTTGTCGTCACGTGAGCGACAACCTCGCGCTCGACAAGGCCCTCCTTGTCGCCTTCGGTAGCCGAAGTCTCGACGGCGACGGTGTAATCCTTAAAGTCCGGCAGCACCGCGGCAAGTTCGCGCGTAGTTTCGGTGACGCCGTAGCCGTCCTGCACGCCGGCCTGCGCCGAGCCAATGGACCCCGCGGTCATAACGATGCAGGGGATGGCAAAAATCACCGTACCCACGATGATGCGGCGGCGCACCTTGTGCGACAGCTCATCGACCTCGGCATTTTCCTCAGCGGTCACAATGCCGTCGCCGTTGAGGTCGCGCTTGAGCGGTACACGTAAAAGAAGCAATACGGCTTCGGCAGCCAGTGCGATAAAGACGACATTGATGCCAAACTCGTAGAGGGCCGAGAGGAACAGCGACCCGCTCGCGATGGCAATGCCGTAACCCGCCGCGCACAGGGGCGGCATGAGCGCGGTCGCCACGGCCACGCCGGCGATGAGCGTGGCGGGTTCCTGGTCGCGCGAGTTGCCCAGGCCACCCGCAAAGCCGCCCGCGAGCGCGACGGCAAGGTCCCATACGGTGGGTGTCGAGTTATCGATGATGGCGGCCGTGGTGGTGCCAAGGGGCGAGAGCTTAAAATACAGCGTGGACGTGATCAGGCAAAGGACCATCTGTAGAGCCAAGCCCGCAACGGCCTCGACGGTAATCTCGCGGTCGAGCGTGGCGATGCCATATGCCATGGCAAGGACCGATCCCATAAGCGGGCAGATGAGCATGGCGCCTACAATGGCGATATCCGAGTCGATATCGAGGCCGATGCTCGCGATTAACATGGCAATGATGAGGATGCACAGGTGAGAGCCGGTCAGGCGCGCCCCGTTTACAAAGCGCTTGCGAATTACGTGGTAGGGCGCGCGACCCTCGCGAATGTTGAATGCGCGCTTTAGGAAGCGGGTGATGTTTTCCATGGCTTCGCTATGAGCGGGGCGGATGCCGTGACGCCGATGATGACGCTCGCGCAGTCGCTTGATCTGTTGTTTGTCGAGCTCCATGTCCACCTCGTTCCAGCGCGGTCCGCGCAACGCGCCCGTTGTCTTAACTCTACACCGTGGCGGGCGGGGTGTCTGTTGGATGCGGAATCCGATAGGGCGGATGACGCGGGAGCAAATGCAAATCACAGGCTCAATTCGATCCCGCAAGAATATGATGCACCAGCTCCTACATATGTGACGAAATTGTGAAGCACGAGAGCGCGAATTCCAAAAAATCCGCTGGTGACCAATGTTGCGCAACAGAATTCAAAAATCAGCTCCTACATTTTGAGGCGTATGGATACATCCGTGTCAAAGGGAGAAAGCCATGGCAAACTATATCCCACAGCACTTTGAGCCTCGGGCCAAGGCCGTCAACGTCAAAGGCGTTGCCAACCGTGCCGTCGCAACTGTTTTGACGGCGGGCCTCATCGCTCAGCCGCTCATGTCGCCGCTGGCGGCTA
>CAJMSO010000179.1 GCA_905216075.1 uncultured bacterium
CCCACCACATCGCGCATATCCACGACATCGAGCTCCCTCCCGACTTCGACGAGCTTGTCTACTCACGCCGCCTGATGCTTCACATGCTCTTTGGAGCGAACCCGTCCACCTTTGCGCGCATCTATACCGCCAAGGATGCCGCATGAGCGCGAAGAAGCCACCCCACTTTGCAGGCCTGGGTCGTCGCAAGAAGCTCATCGTTGCCTGCTTGGCCATCGTCTGTGCCCTTGTCGCCGTAGGACTATACGCTTGGCAGTCGCAGCCCGTACCCGAGGCGGGCGCCTCAGTCACGACGGCCGAGGGCAAAACGCGTCAGGAAATCCAAGATGAGCTCGACGCCATCGTCCGCGACAACATGATGACGATTTCGGTCGCGCCGGTCGCTCAGCTGCAGGAGGACGGCAAGCTGCGCGTCAACGTGCAAAACGTCCAAGACAATAAATTTCCCCAGCGATTCCGCGTCATCCAAAACGACGAGACCATGTACGAATCCGGTGTGGTCGAGACCGGCAAGACAATCGAAACGTGCCCCGCCGGCGACATCAAAGAAGGCGAGGCGTACATCGAGATCCAGGCACTCGATGCCAAGACCCTCGACAGCCACGGCAATCCGACACGTGTCAAGGTACGGGTTGAGCAAGCCGAGAACTAGCCTTCCGACCGACGCGGCACCGCATGCAATTCACCAGCATTCGTCCAATCATCGCGGGGACGGCCCGCGGCGAATAGAAAGGAACGACCATGGACATCACCAGGAACATGAACGGAGCCAGAGCGCTCGCCGTGGGCGCAGGGCTCGCGCTCGCGCTCGCAATGGGCGCCGCCCCGACGCCAGCTATGGCAGCCGGGCGCGTTGGAACCACGAAGGTAATGGTCAGGACCGAGATCGACAACGTTGAGTTCAAAGTTCCGACGGTTATCCCCTTCGTCGCCAAGGCCGACGGCACGCTTCAGGGCCCCTCAGAAGACGCGACCACCATCGACAATCATTCGGCCTACGGCATCCATGTCACCAACATGAAGATCGACGCCATGAACACCTGGACCATTGCCGCCGACGCCAAGGCCGGAACCGCGCAGAACTCCATCGACTTTAAGGTCGGCCCCGACGGCGCGCTCCAGAACGCCAGCGCCGCAATGCAGGGGACGGGCCTCGATCTTTCCAAGAATGCAGCCTTCGACATGGGCTACCAGGGCATTGCCGGCGGCACGGACAAAATCAAGCTCAAGACAAGCGGAAACGTCGCCCGCGTCACGCGCGACATCTTCCGCGTAACCGGCGAAGGCGATCAGGTTGCGACGATCACCTGGACGGTCGAGCCCGGTGCGCACACGGCATAAGGCCGTCGCCCTGGCCGCCGCCGTCAGCATCTTAGCGTTTGGGCCAGCCATGGCCTTTGCCCAGCAAGAACAGGCGCAGGCCGCCACGCAAGTGACGGTCGACCTCTCGGAGCTCGACCGCGACGACCGCGAGGAACCGTTGGCGCAGACAGGCGACAGACGATGGCTCTTGGCAGCAGGCGCCACAGCAGCAGGCGCGGGGACCGCCGGCCTCGGTCTGCACATCAAACGCAGCCAGAAACAAAACATGGACAGGCCGCACTAAATTAGCTAAGGAGACCCCATGGCATCGAAGAACCTTTTGCCCGTCGTCGCACTCTGCGGCGCGCTCGCAACCGGAACGCCTGTCGCCGCTTGGGCGACTCCCGTCATGGCAGACTCCTTACCAGCAGCCCTAAGTTCCGCACCAAATCCGTCGAGCGCCATTGCGTGCAAGCGTTTTTCGATCGCGCAGGCCGCAATCTCGACCTCGGGATGCCTTCGTCGTAATACGGACGGCTCGATAGTCGTGGATATCAATCGTTCGAACAAGGCAAACGGCTCCCAGGCGGGGTGCGCCGTCTGCACGTGGCGCTCGGTTGTGTTCGATGCAGATGGCGATCCGTGCGATTTGGAGTTGCGCATCGACATCGCTTCGGTCGATGACTCGGCGAACGGAGCGAAGGTCGCCTTCGACGGTACGTTTTTTGAGAAAGGAGGCGGTATATGTCTGGGCTGCGCCGCCGCGAATGCAGACGACACGCAGCCCACCCTCTCATTCACGGCATCGTTGCGGCTGACCAAAGCCGGCACCGATGCCATCGCGGCGGGAGAAGCGTCCCTGCTGTTCTACGCCGTCAGTACCAAAGACACAGACGCTCATTTCGAGAAGCCAGCCGGATCACTCAGCCTTACACGAGGGATAGAGGCAGGCCCTATTGAAATCGATGCCCGCGCGCAAAGCAGGCAACGCATTCTTGCCGACCCGGCGCTTCTCGAAATGGAGTGGAACGGATCCGGAGCCATCGGAATTCTCCCCTCCGCGCTTGACGCCAAGACGCTCCCCCCAAACGACGAACCCATCAACGCAACCATACAAGAAGAGAGCACGGATAAAGAAGCAGGTGCGGGCGACACGCCGTCGCCGACAAACAGCGTCCCAGCTTCTTTCGAAGCACCGAATGAGCCCGCTACCGATCCAAACGATCCCGAGCTCGCGGACAGTCTGGGGCTTGCTGATCCTCAGGAGATCGATGAAGGTAACTGCTGCGTGCTTGCCGCGCTCGACCACACGGAGGTCATCGACGCTGCGAACATCGAAGTTGCCGCCGCCAATCAGCCCGTCCGCAAGTCGGCTATCATCGCATTTCCCGAATCCATCGAAGTCGTCTTCTTGCCATCGGGCGAGGTCGTGGCCCCAACACTGCTCACCTTGTTGGGCGCCAAGAATACTCGAAACGAAATTAAAAAGGTCACGGTTGTCGAACCTGCAACCACCGCCAAGCTGCGTCTATACGCCGTTACCCCAGACGGAGGCAAGACCTTGGAATTCGATGGCGACACACTCCTCGCCTGGCGACGTCTGGACATTATGCAAGACGTCTCGTATCAGATCGAACTCGAAGGGTTTGATCGTGCCCGCGATGCCAATATCATCGCCGCGGCTATTGAATCCCCACAGCGGCTTATGACGTTGCGCTTTGACTACTATCCCTATGTCCCGACAACCACCTGAGGCTTAAATGCTGCGCACCATTCCTAATACCACTTATATAACGTATTAGATGAGTCACGATGTGCCTCGCATTTCGTTCTGCTACGATTGCCACGTTGGCATCAATACAGGAGGGCTCATGCCGGGCTTGGGAACAATCATCAACGTTGTGCTTTTAGTTGCGGGCGGTCTCTTGGGATTAGCGGGCGGCCGCTTCATTACACCGCGCATTCAAGACACGCTTATGAAAGCATCGGGGCTGTGCGTCCTGTTTATCGGCCTTGGCGGCACCATGCAAAAGATGCTCCTTATCGATGGGAAGGCGCTGGCGACCACTGGTACCACCATGCTCATTGTCTCGTTCGCCCTCGGCTCGCTCATCGGCGAGGCCATCAACTTGGAGGCCGCCATTGAGAACCTTGGCGAATGGCTCAAGCGCAAAACCGGCAGCGAGGGCGATAACGAGTTCACCAACGCTTTTGTCTCGACTTCACTCACCGTGTGTATCGGCGCCATGGCCATTGTGGGATCGATCCAGGACGGCCTGCTCGGCGACTGGTCCACGCTCGCCCTCAAGGGCGCGCTGGACTGCATCATCGTCTGCACCATGACGGCGTCGCTTGGCCGCGGCTGCATTTTCTCCGCCCTGCCCGTCGCCGTGTTCCAGGGGACGATCACGTTGTTTGCCGGCGCGCTCTCCCCCATCATGACCACAGCAGCCCTCAACAGCCTTTCGCTCGTAGGCTCCATGCTCATCTTCTGCGTCGGCGTCAACCTCATCCGTCCTCAGACCTTCCGCACGGCCAATATGCTCCCCTCCGTCGTCATCGCCGTCATCTACGCCCTCCTGTTCTAAATCTATCTACGCAGCAGTATCTCGAACACCTGTTTGATGCTGTGCTATGATATGAGGTCACCGTAGCTGCGTTCGAGAGGAGGAGCGGTGGCCGACCAGGACATCAAGATGCTCATCGAGCGCATTATGGCCGAGGCCCGGACCCACCAGTCCGCCCGTTTCTCACATGAAGTCTACGCAGACGAGCCGATTCTCAAGACCGGCCGACAGATGCAGAATTTCCTTCCCGACCAGTACCGCAAGATGCGCGAGATATCGCGCTGGCAGGATGACCCCAAAGGCGGTGCAGGACGCTGGCTTTCGGAAGCCGAGCTTTTTTACCGCCAGGGCCTGCTGATGGCCGACTTTGAGGACGACTGTCCCTACAACGGCACCTTTAAGTCGTACTTTCCCACCTACAATGCCATGAGCGATCGACAGTTGCGCGGCTACTTTACCTGGCGTGCCCAAGTGCGCCGCGGAACCGTCGAGGAAACGTCTACATCCTTTGCCTTTCTGTATCTCTATGAGCTGATTTGCGGCATTGGCGTAGATAATCCGCTCGAGGGTTTTAACAAGATCAAGGCCTTTTGGGATGCCTACCGCGCCTTTGAGCCCGGCATCGACCGGTTTGCGCGCGTGTGGCTGCAGGATTAC
>CAJMSO010000180.1 GCA_905216075.1 uncultured bacterium
GGCGTCGTTGCAGGCTACTTGGGGGAGCTGCAGCTGATCGACCGAAAGATTGAGCACGGGGAGCTTAAAATGCGGTCCCTCATTGGTTTGCCTGTCAACGGATCGCTCAAACGAGGTCTGTTCGGGCGTGCCGATGAGCGGCGTGGCGAGGTGAACGAGAAGCGTGCTGGCAGGCATGATGCGGGCGCAGACCGCGGCCAAAAAGCTGCTGTCGACGCCACCGGAAAAGCCGATGGCGACGCGTCCATATGCCAAAAGCAGCTGCTCGAGCGCTGCGAGTTTGTCCTGAAGCTCCTCTGCAGGTGCGGTGGTGTCTGAAAGCATGAAACGTTCCTTACCAATATGTGCTCGGTCGAAAACTATAATCCTATCGGGCTGCTTGTCATAAGACTTCTATCTATGTAACGAAGGCACAATATGCTATATACGTTATATACAAGTTTGTAAAGTGCGGTAGAGTGTCAGTAATGCAATCCGGTGAGGGGGCCGATATGATCAAGGCTGTAATTTTTGACATGGACGGAACGCTGGTCGATACCGAGCGTTTGGGCATTAAGGCATGGAAGGCGGGCGCTGCCGAGCTGGGGGTCGCGATTGATGAAGCGCTGATCCATCAGTTTATCGGTCGCACCCTACCCGATGTCATGGACATCCTCGATAAGCATTACGGCAGCCATGAAACCACCGAGGCGATCTATCGTCGCCACAAGGAGATTCGCGACGAGATGGTCAAGACCGAACTGGAGCTTAAGGCCGGCGCCGCCGAGTGCATAGACGAGCTGCTGGCTGCGGGCTATCACGTGGGTCTAGCGACGTCGTCGCGCCTCGCTACGGCCGAGCGCAACCTTAAGATGGTCGGCCTCTTTGACAAGTTTGAAACGGTGACCTGTGGCGAGGACGTTGTGCACGGCAAGCCCGACCCCGAGATGTATCTGCTTGCCTGCGAGCGCGTGGGCTTTGCCCCCGAGGAGTGCGCCGTGGTCGAGGATTCGCGCAACGGCTGCGTCTCGGGTATCACGGCCGGCTGCCATGTCTTTGCTGTGCCCGATATCGTGCCGCTGCCGCAGGACGTGGTGGATGGCTGCGAGGTCGTGCTCGACACGTTGTTCGATCTGGCGGCGGCGGTCAAGGCCGCACGCTAGACAATTGCGGCGTTGAAGCGAGCGATTGCCCACGTTTGCGTTTAAGCAAAAGGGGCCCGGCAATGGTCGGGCCCCTTTTGCTTAAACGGCGACTTAGCATACTTGCGGGCGTGCTATAGATACGCGCCCAGGTTGATGGCCGTAGCGTCGGTCTGGGTGCTTGCCTGGGTGCTGGAGCGCTCCAGTAGGAACGGCCGCACGAGTTCTTGGCGGTTGATGTCCTCCGCGGTGGTGGCTGCGGTGACGGTGCGCGCTGCAGAGCCGACGTGGATATGCCTGGTCTTTGTCGGGACCTTGTTCTCGATTTGCTCCATGAGCAGTTGGACACCCTTGCGGCCAATCTCGTAGCCCGGGGGCGCTACCGTAGTGAGTGGGACCGATCCGCTCCAAGCGAGCGGGTTGCCGTCGCATCCGGCCACGCGAACCTGCTCGGGGACGGAGATGCCTTTGTCGACCAATGCCGAGATAACGCCCGAGGCCAGCACGTCGGTCAGGCCGACGACAAAATCGGGGCGTTCGTCGGCAGGGCGCCCGGCAATCTGAGCACCAATACTGTAGCCGTCGGCTGCGGTATTCCACTCTCCGGCGTCAATGACTTCAATTTTGATATCGGGATGCAGGGCGAGGGCCTTGTGAATGCCAAGTACGCGCAGGGTGAGCTGCATAAATGCTGCTCGGCCGACGACGACAATATGGTGTGCGCCGCGGGCGATGGCGAGTTCGGCGATGATGCGGCCTTGTGCCTCGTTGTCGACTGCCACGTAGTAACCGGGCGCGGAGCAATGGATGTCCAGGTGGACAATCGGCACGGGCATCTTGGTCATAGCGGGGTGCCAGTCGGGGGATGCCATGGGCTGAACCATGACGCCGGACATTTGCGTGCCCATAAAGTAACGCAGGTAATGGTCCTGGAGAATATCGTCGTTATCGGCGTTGGCGATGAGTAGGTCGTAGCCGTGCTTGCGGGCCTCGTTATGGGCGCCGCTGGCAATTTGGAGCGAAAAACCGTGGTCGAGACGGGGGAGCACCAAGCCAAAGGACTTGGTGGCGCCGCCCGCGAGCTGACGAGCGCTTTGGTTGGGCAGGTAGCCAAGGCGATTGATGGTCTCGTTGATGAGCTTGAGGGTCTCGGGGCGCAGCTTTTCGGGATGGTTGAGCGCGTTGGAAACCGTGCCCAACGAAACCCCGGCTTCGCGCGCGACGTCGCTGATTTTAACCTTTGCCATAGCGGCCCCTTTGATGCGTTTCAAGTACAAGCCAGATTGTAGCATCCTAAACCTACAAAAAAGGGACAGGTTTATTTTGGCAGGTTTTATCTGGGGAAACGCCGTTGCCAGCGCAACCACCACGAAGGGGGCAGGTACCTTTGTGGTGGTTTGGACCGGCTGGACGTGTGTGCATCGGGTGGTATCTAAGTTGAGATACCACTTCTGGTATATCAGCTTGCGTTTGCGTGAGTACAATACTCGAACGTTATGCGTCTCAGCGCCCCCTGTGCGTGGACGTTTTGCAGTCAAGCGGACGAAGGGATTTATCCTATGTGCGGAATTGTCGGCTACACCGGCTCTGATATTGCAAAGAACATCCTGGTCACGGGCCTCAAGCGTATGGAGTATCGCGGCTATGACTCCTCGGGCGTCGCGCTCGAGGTGGGCGAGGGCGCCGCGGCGCACCTCGATGTCATCCGCCGCGTGGGCAAGGTCGCGGGCCTGGAGAGCGAGCTTTCCAACATTGACAGCGACGCTACCTGCGGTATCGGCCACACCCGTTGGGCCACCCACGGCAAGCCCTCCGTCGTTAACGCTCACCCCCACACCAGCTGTGACGGTCGTATCGCCATCGTCCACAACGGCATCATCGAGAACTTCGCCGAGCTGCGCGAAGAGCTGGAGGGTCGCGGCCACCACTTTAAGAGCGAGACCGATACCGAGGTCTTCGCGCATCTGATCGAAGAGGCTTATGCCGAGACGCACGACCTGATGGCCTCCGTGCGCGAGGCGTGCACCCACGTGGTCGGTGCCTATGGTCTGGCCGCCGTGTGCGCTGACGAGCCCGGCGTGATCGCCGTGGCCCGCAAGGATTCCCCGATCGTGGTCGGCGCGGGCGAGACCGGCTCCTATGTTGCTTCCGATGTCATCGCGCTCATCGACGCCACCCGCGATGTCGTGGTGCTCGAGGACGGTCAGTTTGCCAAGCTCACGCCCGCAGGCGTCGAGTACACCGACGAGGCCGGCAACGTTATCGAGCCCAAGGTCACCCACATCGACTGGGACCTGGACATGGCAGAAAAGGGCGGTTATCCCGACTTTATGCTCAAGGAAATCCACGAGCAGCCGCGCGTCGTGCGCGACACGCTGGTTGGTCGTATGACGCCGGCCGGCGAGCTCGACATTGACGAGCTGGGCCTTTCGCTCGAGGAACTCAACGACATCGACCGCGTCTACGTGATCGCCTGCGGCACCAGCTATCACGCTGGCCTCATTGCCAAGAACCTTATCGAGGGCTGGGCTCGCATCCCCACCGAGGTGGAGGCGGCCAGCGAGTTCCGTTATCGCAACCCCATCATCACGCCGACGACGCTTGTCGTTGCCGTGTCCCAGTCGGGCGAGACGGCCGATACCCTTGCCGCCATTCGCGACGCGCGCATCAAGGGTGCCAAGGTCTTCGGCATCACAAACGTGGTGGGCAGCCCCGTGGCGCGTGAGAGCGACGGCGTCATCTACACCAAGGCCAACAAGGAGATCGCGGTCGCCTCGACCAAGAGCTTCATCGGCCAGGTTGTGAGCCTTACGCTTTTGGCCCTGCTGCTGGCGCAGGTCAAGTACCGTCTGACCACCAAGCAGGCGCGCATGCTGTTCCGCGAGCTTTCCGATACGGCCGAGCAGATCCAGTGGATTTTGGATACCCAAACCGAGGCCGTTCATGAGGCCGCCCTGCTGTGCAAGGACGCGCAGTCGGCGCTGTTCGTGGGCCGTGGCATGGGTGCCGCTATTTCCTACGAGGGCGCGCTCAAACTCAAGGAGGTCAGCTACCTGCACGCCGAGGCATATGCCGCCGGTGAGATGAAGCACGGCCCTATTGCCCTGATCGACCCGGGCTTCCCTGTCATCGCCGTGGCCACCAAGAGTGCCACCTACGACAAGACCGTGTCGAACCTTATGGAGTGCAAGGCGCGCGGTGCCAAGGTCATCGTCGTTGCCACCGAGGGCGACGAGGAGATCAACAAGATTGCCGACTGCATCATCCGCGTGCCGGCAGTCCGCGACGTGTTCAGCCCCATCACGGCGAGTGTCCCGCTGCAGCTGCTCG
>CAJMSO010000181.1 GCA_905216075.1 uncultured bacterium
TCTGACGTTCAACTTCAAGGGCGCGACCAGAAGGTCAGCGCCCTTTCGTTTCACGTCACCTTGTCTCAAATGCGGCCCGCTCGCTGTCCGTTCTCTACCTGCGGCGTCGTCTTGCTCCGAATGCGGCTCGCTCGCTGTCGTTGCCGAAACATCGGCGTTGCCGGACTAGTCATTGGGAACGTTCATAAATGACTACTCAGGAATGAGCGTGGATAATCTCCCGTTTTTGGCCTGTGTGCAGGCTCAAAGTGGGAGATTATCCACGCTCGCTTTAATTTGCCTGGGTTGCGATGCCTATCTAATCGGCTCGGCGTCTTCCCTGAGAATCGAAAGATACTCTTCATACCCGTACTGCCGGTATCTCTGTCTTGACTCGTCGAGCGGACGGAGGATACCCAATTCTTCAAATGATTTGACGAGCGCGCTTGCGGTACTCCTGCCGATATCGAGTTGGGCAGCGATGAATGCGGTGTCGACGATGGGGTGCTCTTCAAGAATGCCCAACAGCCTTTGCCCGTTTGCAGTAGTCCTTCCGAGATTTTCGGTAATGGTTGCTGTGGAACGGTTATGGAGGTCAACAAGGTTTTTTAAAGACCCTACCGAGTCCTTCGCACTTTCGAGAAGACTGTTGCAGAAAAACTCTATCCATTCCTCGTAAGTGCCTCTCTCCCTTACGGATGTGAGTTGCCGGTAGTACTCGCTTCGATTTTTCTTGAACTGGAACGATGGATAGAACAAGCAAGAATGAAGAACGCCATCATTGATGAGCATAAGTGTAATGAGAAGCCTGCCCAGGCGACCGTTTCCGTCTAGGAATGGATGGGCAGTTTCAAATTGGTAATGGACGAGCGCCGCCCGCACAATCGGATCCATTTCGACTTGAGGCTCATTGATAAAGCGTTCGAGGTCCTGGAGCGTGTTACTCAAATCTTCAATGTTTGGAGGGACAAACGATGCGGTTGCAATGGTGCAGCCTGAGGGGCCAATCCAGTTTTGTGAGGAGCGCAGCTCGCCTGGATTCTTCTCCGTTCCGCGCACTCCGTCCAGCAGGACCGCATGAACTTGCCTAAGAAGTCTCGTGCACAAGGGCATCTTTTTGAGCAGTTCTACGCCGCGGTCGACAGCACGGACGTAATTCACGACGTCTGCGACATCTTTATGATGGAGTTGTGTTTGCGATGGACTAAGTAGGTCGTCAAACGTGCACTGGGTTCCCTCAATTTGCGAAGAAAGGAGTGCTTCTTTGCGCACGTACATTGTCAGATACATATCGGCGTTGGGAACAAAGTAGAGCATGCCTTCAAGCTCTCCAAGCTTTCGTGAGCATGCGGAAAGCGTGCGATAGGTTTCCTCGGTGAGGTTTAGCTGCCTCAATGATTGCAAGGGCGTTGGAAAAAACGAATAGTAAGCCAATTTCCCCGATAGATTATTGCGGAGCGTTCCCTGGCCGTTCTCCTCGATTTGCATCGCGCCCTCCATATCTTTAGTGCCGGAAACTCGTTATTAGGCCAATCATATCAATTCTAATAACGAGTTTAAGGATTAAATAGTTATTAGAATTGATGTAAACAATCTAATGATGAGAAGTCGTTATTACTTGACCATGGAGCTCGGCTTGGTACAAGGGGGGTTATCCAAAATGAGAGCGGATAATCTCCCGTTTTTGGCTCGGTGACGGCCTCAAAGTGGGAGATTATCCACGTTCGCTAGTTAAGCGTCCAAAAATCCACACTCGCCAAACCTGCCAAAAAGGACAGGTTTATTTTGGCACGTTTCGGTCGGTGTCAGGAAGTGTTAGGGACAAGGCGGCGGCAGGACTCGAGAGCGAAAAGAAGTATCGGGTTTGGTGCGCCCGCTTCTGCCCGTCCCGTGCGCAGGCGATACTCGGCTTATCGACCTGCGATGCAAAGGAGATGCTCGTCCCACGAGCACTACCGAGAAGGGCTTGCGATTCGAGTCCCCACCTTAGCATTTGAACCATTTGGCACTATAATTACCGTAGGCATGCGCACAACGTTGCGCTTAATCAAGAGGAGAAAACGTATGGGTCTGTTTGATATGTTCAAGAAGAAGGCTGAGCCCGCGGCTGCCGCTGCTCCGGCCTCCATCTCTGCTTCTGCTGGCGCCGACGTGCTGTGCTCGCCTGTCAAGGGCAAGGTCATCAAGATGGCCGACGTGCCCGATCCCGTCTTTGGTGGCGAGGTTCTGGGCAAGGGTTGCGCTGTGTGGCCCGAGGACGACCTGGTCTACGCTCCCTGCGACGGCAAGGTGACCGTCACCATGGGTCACGCCGTGGGCCTGCAGTCCGATAGCGGCATCGAGGCTCTGGTGCATGTTGGCGTCGATACCGTCAACATGAACGGTGATGGCTTCGAGGGCTTCGTCAAGGCCGACGACGTTGTGAAGGCCGGCCAGCCCATACTCAAGATCGACCGCGCCAAGATCGCTGCCGCCGGTTACAAGGACTGCGTCGTCGTGGCCGTGTCCAACACCGCCGAGTTTGCCGACGTCGAGCTCGCCGTCGAGGCCGAGTCTGCCGTCGCCGCCGGTGACGCCATCGTTAAGGTCGTCCGCAAGTAGCCTGCGGCAACATAAGGATGTGCAAGGGTGGTCGGGTTATCCGGCCGCCCTTTTTTAATAGACTGAGCAGGCGCATTTTATTGCAGGGGGCTTGCTTTACGGGCCATTCGTTCGTCAAATTGAGCCGTCCGCGCTTTTGCGACGTAGGGGTCTGGACGGAGCCGCTAATATGGACTTGCTGTTACGACGTGCGCTGCGCGGGGAACGCAGCGCCGCTTGTTTGGAGGAATGTCATGAAAAAGAAGCTGCTGCTTGCGCCCCTGATGGCTGCCCTGGTCGCGTGCGTGGTTTTGCTTTCCGGCTGCGGAGGGCCTTCGGTGGAAGAGCTCATCACTAACGACCTTACGAGCCAGTTTGACGAGATCAAGAACGGCGGCGATGATTTCCTCTCCGGTCTGGAAGAGGCTTCGGGCGACGAGTTTGAGCAACTGGGCATCGATCCCAAGGAGTACGCCAAGAGCTATCTCGAGGGCTTTGATTACAAGATCGGCGATGTGACGGTCGATGAGGACAAGGGCACTGCGACCGCCGAGGTTACCATCACCTGCAAGTCCATGAATAAGATCGTCGAAGATTTCGCCACCCAGTATCAGGAGAAGGTCGCAGCGCTCGACGAGCTGCCGTCCGAGGACGACCTGTACAAGATGGCCGGCCAGGTCATGGTCGACGTGACCAAGGCCGCTAAGACCAAGGACACCAAGGTCACCTTTAAGTATTCCGCCAACGAGGATAACGAGTGGTCTGCTGACGATTCCGCAACCACCGAGATGATGAATGCGATGATGAGCTAGGGGGTTACGCGGTAGTTCGTTACGGCGTTTTACCAAACGCCGTAACTGCTCGACGCTGCAAGCCCGCCAGAGCGGCAATCTGCCTTTCAACTTCGGCGGCATGACCAGAAGGTCAATGCCGCCTTGTTTCAAGGCACCTTGCTCGCTCTGGCGGGCTTTCGCTGTCGTTGCCAAAACAACGGCGTTCCCTTGGCTGGCCTAAAGTGGCACTTGTGCCTGTGGCGTTGCCATCGCTGCCGAAGGCGGCACTTGGGGACGTTCCTTTTCTGCCGGCAGTTGGGGACACTTCTTTGGTGCGGGGGCAGCTAAAAGAGCCCCGTCCCACATTAGCTGCCCGTGGGGGGGGATGTTCGGTTACTCGCCCAGTACCAGCGCCGTGAGCTCTGCCTGGGTGTCCACCACGTAGTCGGCGCCGGCGGCTTCCAGCTCTGCGCGGCCGCGGAAACCCCAGCTGACGCCCGCACTCTTAAGGCCGGCGTTGTGGCCGGTCAGGATATCGACATTGGAATCGCCTACGTAGAGCGTGGTCGCCGGGTCGGCGCCTAGCTCTTCCATCACATGCAGCGTGACGGGTGCTTCGGGCTTGGGCGGAAACGCATCGACACGGCCCTGTACCAGCGCAAAGCGCTCGGGACCAAAATACTTCTCGATAAGCGGAGCCGCCGAGACGTGGTCCTTGTTAGTGAGCACGGCAAGCTGAACGCCTGCGGCGCGCAAGCGGTCGAGCATCTCGATCGTGCCGGCATAGGGGGCGGTGTGGTCCTCCTTGTGCTCGCCGTAGTAAGCCCTAAACTCGGCAAGCGTCTGCTCAAACATACGGCTGTCGCCCGCATACTCGGCAGGCATAAAACGCTCAACCAGCTTGAGCATGCCGTTTCCCACCTTGTAGCGGTACTCGTCAACGGCAAACGTGGGCCAGCCGTGCGCCTCGCAGGTATGGTTGCTGGCGGCCGCCAGGTCCTCGAGCGTGTTGAGAATGGTGCCGTCCAGGTCAAAGAT
>CAJMSO010000182.1 GCA_905216075.1 uncultured bacterium
CTCGACGCTGCAAACGCCCCTAAGCGGCAATCTGCAGAATGAGCGTGGAAAATCTCCCGTTTTTGGCTTGGTGACGGGCTTAAAGTGGGAGATTATCCACGCTCATCAGGAAAGTGTCCAAAAATCCACGCTCGTTCGCCTTGGATTGCATCGCCCGTGGCCGGCAGCCGCGCGGTACCGGTCCGCGTGGCGGCGTATAATCGGCGGCAGATGACTTGGACGTTAGGAAACCATGACCGATAGCATGCAGCAGATGGCGCTCGACACGCTCGGCGCCTATTTTGGCTACACCTCGTTTCGCCCGGGACAGGACCGCATGGTCGATGCGATCCTTGCCGGTCGCGATGCGCTGGGCGTTATGCCCACGGGCGCCGGCAAGTCCATTTGCTACCAGGTGCCCGCGCTCATGCTGCCCGGCATCACCTTTGTGGTGAGTCCGCTGCTGTCGCTTATGGAGGACCAGACCCGTGCGTTGCTCGCGGCGGGTGCGCGCCCCAGTTATCTCAACTCCAGCCTTACGCCGGCTCAGCAAAATACCGTGCTCAAGCGGGCGCGCGAGGGCCGCTATCAGCTTATGTACGTGGCACCCGAGCGCCTGCTCGAGCCGCGCTTTTTAGCCTTTGCGCAGGAGGCTGCGGCGGACGGCGGCATCGGCGTGCCGCTCGTGGCCATTGACGAGGCCCACTGCGTAAGCCAATGGGGCCAGGATTTTCGTCCTGCTTACCTGCAGATTCGTGAGTTTATCGATTCGCTGCCGCGGCGCCCCATCGTGGCGGCGTTTACCGCCACGGCGACCGAGCGCGTGCGTGCGGACATTCAGCAGATGCTCGGCCTGCAAAACCCGGCGACCGTGGTGACGGGTTTTGATCGCAAGAACCTCTACTTTGGTTGCGAGGAGATGGGCGACAAGGCCAAGACTGCCTGGGTGCGCGACTACGTGATTGCGCATTCGAGCGAGAGCGGCATCGTGTATTGCTCGACTCGCAAGACGGTCGATGCGCTGGCGGGCGAGCTTGCCGAGGCACTGGGCCCCAGCGGCATTCGCGTGGGTCGCTACCATGCCGGCATGGGCAACGACGCCCGCCGCCAGAGCCAGCGTGCCTTTATCGACGACGACATTCAGGTGATGGTTGCCACCAACGCCTTTGGCATGGGCATCGACAAGCCCAACGTGCGCTACGTGATCCACAACAACGTGCCCGAGAGCATCGAGGCCTACTACCAAGAGGCAGGTCGCGCCGGTCGCGATGGCGACCCGGCCAGCTGCCATTTGCTGTGGAATGGCAACGATTTTCGCATGCGCCGCTTTCTGATCGACCGCGGCGACGCTGCCGACGAGGCGCTCGACGACGAGCAGCGCGCGTGGGCGCTCCAGAATCGATATCGTCTGCTCAGCCAGATGGAGGGCTACTGCAATACCACCGGCTGCCTGCGCGAATACATGCTGCGCTACTTTGGCGACGAGGCGGCGGCCGAGCATGCTGCTTCGGCTGGCGCGGGCGGCACCGCTACGGACGAGGTCGAGGGCTGTGGTAACTGCAGCAACTGCCTCACGCAGTTCGAGGTCGAGGACGTCACCGATATGGCCCGCGCCGCTGTGCGCTATGTGGCCACGCGACCCATGCGCTTTGGCAAGTCGCTCATCGCCGACGTGCTCCACGGCGGCAACACCGAGCGCATTCGCCAGATGCATCTGGACGAGGACCGCGGCTACGGTGAGCTGTCGAGCGAATCGGTCGGGCGTATCAAGGACATCATCGGCCAGCTGTGCGGCCGCGGTTATCTGGCTACCTCGCAGGGGCAGTACCCGGTCGTGGGGCTGGGCCCGCGTGCCACCGAGGTCGAGGATGAGGCGTTTGCCTTTACCGTCAAGCGTCGTGCGTCCAAGCGCAAGGCCTCGGCCCGTGCCCGCCGCGCGGTGGATCTGCTGCGTGAGGAGGCCGAGCTAGATCAGCGCCCGCGCGTGGGTGACGATGCCGAGCTGTTCGAGCGCCTGCGTGCTCTGCGCAAGGAGATTTCGACCGAGCTGGAGATGGCGCCGTACATGGTCTTCTCTGACAAGGCCCTGCGCGGCCTGTGCCGCCTACGACCTCAGACACGCGACGAGCTTATCCAGGTCAACGGTATTGGCGAGAAAAAGGCCGATGCCTTTGGCGAGCAGTTTATGGCGGCGATTGAAGAGTTTGAGTCCGAGCATGCACGGAATGGAGCATAACGATGGCATCCGACGATAAAACCGAGCGCACTGAGGTGTCCGCCGTGCCGCTGTACCAGCAGGTTATGGATGACCTAAAGGGCGAGATCGCGCGCGGCGTGTACGCATCCGGCTCGCGCATTCCTTCCGAGATGGAGCTCGCGAAGTACTACGGCGTGGGACGCATCACCGTGCGCCGCGCCGTCGAGGAGCTGTCGCGCGCGGGGTATCTCAACCGCCAGCAGGGGAGGGGCACGTTTGTGTGTGCGCCCAAGCTCAAACGCAAGGTTGTCCAGAAGGGTGACGTTCAGAGCTTTTCCGAGGGTTGCGCCGCCAACGACATGGTGGCCGGAGCACGTCTGGTGTCGCGCACGGTGGTTGCGGCGACGCGCGAGGACGCGGCGTTTTTTGGTGTGGAACCCGGCTGCGAGCTCATCGTTGTCGAGCGCGTGCGCACGGCAGACGGCGTGCCCGTCATGCTCGAGAACAACGCCTTTGTGCTGGCCGACCATCCCTATCTGCAGACGCTTGCCGACAAGGACCTCACGGACAATTCCATCTTTGCGCTCGTTGCCGAGCATTCAGGCCGTGCGCCGCTCAAGTCCGACCCCTGTACGGTGGAGATTGCGCTTGCCGATGCTCAGGCGGCTCCACTGCTGGAGGTGCCGGTCGGCGAGCCGCTCTTCTATATGGAGGCGTACTTTACCGATGAGGACGAGCGGCCCCTGCTGCTCGGACGCCAAAAGATCGTGGGTTCGCGCTACGTGTTCGACATCTAACGTCCACAGATAGAACGATATAGAACAAATTTGGTGAAATGGCTTCACGGGCGTCGTCATGCGTGCTATAAATAGGACAATATAGAACGACCGCAGGTACGAGCTGCCGTCGTCCAAAGCCGCCACACAAGGAGGAACATCACCGTGAACGCACACGATCTGGTTCAGGAAATTATCGAGCGCAAGGGCAAGATTGAGAACGTCTTTTGGATCGCCTGCGGCGGTTCGATGATCGACCTGATGCCGGCCAACGAGCTGCTCAAGCGCGAGGCCACCACGTTTACCTCGACGGTCTACACGGCACGCGAGTTTTGCCTGATGGCTCCCAAGAGTCTTGGCGAGAAGTCGCTCGTCATCGCCTGCAGCCACAGCGGCAATACGCAGGAGGTCGTCGACGGTTGCGAGATGGCGCTGGCCGCCGGCGCCGAGGTTGTCGCCCTCACCGACTGCGAGGGCTCCAAGATCGACAACGGCAAGTGGACCACCTGGGTCTATCCGTGGGGCGAAGGCGTGCCGCAGGCCGAGGTGCCGCAGGGCATCGGCGCCCTGATGGCTGCCGAGCTGCTCGACCAGCAAGAGGGTTACGAGGCGCTTGCCGACATGTACGCTGGCCTCAAGCAGATGGATGCGCTGCTGCCCGCTGCCCGCGAGAAGGTCAACGCCGAGCTGGGCGCCCGTTTTGCCGAGCTCTGCCAGCAGCATAAGTTCTTCTATATCCTGGGTTCCGGCCCCAACTTTAGCCAGACCTACGCCATGGCCATCTGCTCGCTCATGGAGATGCAGTGGCAGCACTGCTGCTACATTCACTCCGGTGAGTATTTCCACGGTCCTTTCGAGGCTACCGAGCCCGGCGTGTTCTACTTTGTGCAGCTCGGATCGGGCGAGTGCCGCCCCATGGAGGAACGTGCACTTGCATTCCTCAACACGCACACCGATACAGTCATGGTGCTCGATGCGCTCGAGTACGGCGTGGGCGAGGTGCCCGCCAGCGTGCGTTCGTTCCTGGAGCCGATCTTCTTCTACAACATGAGCTGCGAGCTGCGCGCCGCCCGCGGCAAGGTGTTCGACCACAGCCCCGAGGTTCGTCGCTACATGGGCATCGAGCAGTACTAATATACCGGGAATAACCTCTCACGACGGGGCTTCCGCCAAGTGCGGGCCCCGTTTTGCGTTATGGTGGCCGGATTCGTGTCTGCGCGAAAACGAAGGTGAATATTTTTCCGCGAAGTGAACGACCTATTTTGGACCCCCGAAGCATCCACACTTTTTGGCGGCAAAACCGCAGGAAAACCTCGGCGAAACCGCAGGAAACAGCGCCTGAAAAATGTCGATGCTTCGGGGGCTCGTTTTTGCTCGTTCACTTCGCGGAAAAGTATTCACCTT
>CAJMSO010000183.1 GCA_905216075.1 uncultured bacterium
GCCTGCGTGCAGGGCATCGCGTGCGGTATGCGCGTCAAGAACTGCTACCAGGACATGGTCGAGCAGGCCAAGGCCAATGTCGATGACATGGTTGCCGAGGCTGCCTACATCACCCAGAGCGAGGCCGCTGCTGACGAGGCAGCCGAGTAACGCTCCCAGGCACAAACTATGAGATTCTCGATTATTAGCGAGATCCCCGGCAGGACCCGTCTTCAATTGGCGGGTCCTGTGCCAGAGAGCGATCTCGATGCACTTCTTAAGCTTGGCGGCGACATCGATGGCGTGCACAAGGTGCGCGTGTATGGCCGCATTGGCCAGATGGCGCTGGAGTACGACGAGCCGCGCCGCGCAAGCGTGCTCGACGCCCTAGGCGCACTCGATGCTCAAGCTATCGCCGATGCCAAGTCGGGCTACGTGATGCAACTCGAGCCGCGCAAGCACAAACTCGTTATGGATCTTGCCACACTTATCGGCGCCCACTACGCGCGCCGCTGGTTCTTGCCGACGCCTCTGCGTGCGGTGTTTGTCGTGGCCGGTTACATGGCATTTTTGCGCGCTGCCCTTCATGAGCTGGCACAGCCGCGCCTGACCGTTCCTGTGCTCGACGCTTCGGCCATCGGCATTTCGTTCGTCAAGCGTGATGTCGACACCGCGGGCCAGACGATGTTCCTGCTCAACGTGGGCGAGCTGCTCGAGGACTACACCCGCGCCATGAGCGAAAACGAACTCATCAACTCGCTGCTCGATGTGCCCGACAAGGCGCAAAAGGTCGTCGGCGACACCGAGGTAAGCGTTGCTGCCACCGAGCTTGAGCCCGGCGACTTGGTAGCCGTGCGCACTGGCATGTCCATTTGCATCGACGGTGTTGTCGAGCAGGGGAGCGCTATGGTCAACCAGGCGACCCTGACCGGCGAACCGCTGGCCGTCGAGCGCAGCGTGGGCGACGACGTGTTCGCCGGCACCGTCGTGGAGGACGGCAGCATCTTGGTGCGCGTGCGCGCCAACACGGCGCAGACCAAGCTGCGCTCAATCGTCTCGCTCGTGCAGACGGCCGACTCGCTCAAGTCCGAGGGCCAGTCGCATATGGAGGACCTCGCCAACAAGATCGTCCCGTGGAACTTCCTGCTTGCGGGCCTGGTCGCGCTCACTACGCGCAGCCTCATCAAGACCTCGGCGGCGCTGATGGTCGACTACTCGTGCGCACTCAAGCTCACGGGTTCCGTTGCCGTCATGACCGCTATGAGCGATGCTGCCAAGATGGGCGTCATGGTCAAGGGCGCAAAGTACTTTGAGTCGTTTGCCAAGGCCGACACCATTGTGTTTGATAAGACCGGCACGCTCACCGAGGCGCAGCCGCGTCTTGCCTGCGTACTCACCACCGATGGCTGGAGCGAGGACGAGGTTCTGCGCCTTTCCGCTTGCTTGGAGGAGCATTTCCCGCATCCGGTGGCGCGTGCCGTGGTCAACGCTGCTCACGAGCGTGGGCTCGAGCATCGCGAGCGTCATGCTGCTGTCGAGTACATCGTGGCGCACGGCATCGCTTCGTCCATTGAAGGGCGTCGCGCCATCATCGGTTCCGCGCACTTTGTATTTGAGGATGAGGGCGCGCAACTCGAGTCCGACATTAAGGAGCAAATCGAGCTCCAGATGCAGGGCCTGTCGCCGCTGTATCTGGCGGTCGACGGCACCGTTGTGGGCGTGCTCGGCATCGAGGACCCGCTTAAGCCCGGGGTCCGCGAGGCCATCGCCGACTTGCACGCGTTGGGCGTTAAGCACGTGGTCATGCTCACGGGCGACTCGGAGCGCACGGCCGAGCGCATTGCGCGCGAGGCAGGTGTCGACGAGTTTAAGGCCGAACTGCTGCCCGAGGACAAGTACGCCTATGTGGAGCGGATTAAGCGCGAGGGGCGCCACGTTGCCATGGTGGGCGACGGCGTCAACGACTCACCGGCGCTGGGCCTGGCCGATGTGGGTCTGGCCATGGGCGGTGGAAGTGACATCGCCAAGGAGGTCGCCGATATCATCCTGACCGACACGGATCTCGCCGCGATCGTGCGCCTGCGCCGCATGAGTCAGGGTCTCGTTGATCGTCTGACGAGCTCCTATTCTAAGGTGATGCTCACGAACTCGGCGCTTTTGGCGCTCGGCATTACCGGCGCGATTACCCCGCAGGCGTCGTCGCTGCTGCACAACGGCTCAACGATCGCCTACAGCCTGAGCAACGCGAAGGCGTACCTGCATTAGCAGACGTGTTCGCCCACGTTATCTGGCCTGCGCCCAGACGGCATCGGTGTCGTCTGGGCGCAGGCCTTTTGCATTTGACCATTTGCTAGCTTCTCTTTAAAGTGTTGCTAGCATGGCTAGCATTTGAAGGGAGCGGGATCAACGTGGGTGCTGTTAGCGGCATGGCGCAGGTGAACGTTCGCGTGGATCGCCAGGTCAAGAACCGTGCCGAGGAGGCACTGCGGCTTTCGGGCGGGTCACTGCCCGAGCTCATCAAAAAGGTCGTGGCCAAGGTCGCACAGGGTGGCGGGCAGTGTGAGGAAGTGCTTGCGGCCGTCGACGACCGGCAGCAGACCGTCGCGCCCGATACTCCGTTCGCCGCGTCGTGGGCAGCGGCAGACCGGCTTTATGCAGATATGGGCATCGCTGCGTCGCCTGTATCCGACGATCGCGGTTGGGACACAATCTATTCCGAAGCCATGGATGAGCATTATCGCCAAAAGGGGATGATCCAGTGAGTGGGGCGCCTCTCAAGATCATGGTGGACGCCAACGTATGGGTTGATTCGTTTTGTGTTGACCATGCCGAGTCGCTTGCCGCGCGTGCGTTTATTGGGCAGGCGACGGAGACGGGGGCGTTGCTGTTCTTTCCGGTGCATATCGCCAAGGACGTGCTGTACGTTGTCCAACACGAGCTGAAGCGTAGCGTTCTTGCCAGCGGGGGAGCACTCGACGAGGCTTCTGCCCGTGCAATTGGCGATGCGGCGCTGGCGTTTGTCCGGAATATGACCGAAAACGCTATGGCCGTGGGTGCTGATGCATCCGATCTGTGGCTAGCCGACAAATATCTGACGCTCCATCGCGATTACGAGGACAACTTGGTGCTCGCCGCGTGCAAGCGCGCACAGGTCGATTACTTAGTGACCAACGATCACAAGCTGCTCGAACATGCCGATCTTGCAGCGAAGACCCCGCGCCAAATGATGTCGATTCTTGCTTTGGCCGAACGCGGCGGCGCGGCTATCGGTTGACGCGAACTGTTTGCGGGCCTCTTGGACGACGATGCGCCAAGGGGCCCGCGTCTGCTATTTACAAAAGCTCGGCCTTAATGGTGGGACTTTCTGCGAGCTGCTCGGCTGCCTTTTCGTCGGAATCGTTTAGTGCTGCCAGGCTGCGGTAGACCCACTCGTTGACCTGGGTGTTCTTGACGCCTGCGGTCTGCATAAGGGCGCCTACCTCGCGGATTGCTGCGAGCAGATCGGCTTTGGGACCCGCGAGCTCGACCTCGATGCCGTGGTGGGCGGTCACGCCGCGGTTTTCGCTCACGTGGTCGATAAAGCCCTCAACGGTCTCAAGCTGCTGAGCGAGAGCTACATTATCGTCGGCGTCCAGCGCGACGAGTGCGTTCGATACCGTGAGGGCGGGATGTCCGCAGGGGACAAAGCCCTCGATGACATCCATAGCTTCGGTAATGGTTGAGCCCAGGCCTGCGAGGGCATTGACGAGTTGCTGTTTGGTATCCATAACGGTCCTTTCGACGGGTCAATTTTGCTTGGCGAAAATATACGTGACGCGATCGGTAGCAAAAGTGTGAAGTGCGGCGCACATTGGGGTCTTCACAGCTCGTGCATAGAACAGCTGTCTGCCTTTAGAACGTGGTAAGATAACACTCCACAAGCGGGGCTCGCCCCGCATGTTCCTTGAAAAGTCGACGGGTGTTGGGTGCTCGTGCCCAATGCCATCCAGACTTTCCCGACATTCGGGGGCGACTGGTTTCGACACGATAGCTCTGAGAGAGGAAGCAAGCCGAGGTCTCCTCGCCTCGTTAAACAGGGGTACCGTCAAATTGAATTGACAACAACTCTTCTTTTGAGCCTATGGCTCTCGCTGCTTAGTTTATAGCGGCGCGTCAACCCGGTGATTTCCCCGACACCGGCGCGACGTCATGTTAGGGGAATGCTCCTGCGCACGTAATCGGTATGGCGCAGGCTAAGACCGAACCGGTTAGGACGCCGCGAGCGTGTCGCTGCGCGCAAAGCGTCCGAGACTAAACCAGCGACTGAGCTTGGAGATGCCAATCAGGGGGCTTTCGTGGACCGGAGTTCGATTCTCCGCGCCTCCACCA